>JAHELX010000198.1 GCA_024643945.1 Anaerolineales bacterium | reverse complement strand
ACCAGGAAATCCGGCTCGCTGCCCAGCACCTTCAACTTATCCCGCGGTCCATAGAGGAGAAGGGCGTCTCCAAAGCGCAGGGCCATATCGCGCAGATTAGAGCGGTATGCGTGGCCTTCGCGCCAGATGGCCAACACGTTCAAACCGTACTTCTCGCGGAAGTGCATCTGGCGCAAGGACTGGCCGACCAGGGTGGTGCGGGGAGAGAGCACAACTTCCGCCAGCCCCACTTGCTCCGACTCCAGCTCGCGGAGGTCCGGTGGTGCCTGGCGATCTATTTCCAGGTCTTGCAGGCCGCGTAGTGTCAACAGGTCTTCCAGTTTACCCTCAACCAAAAGCGTGTCCCCCGCCATTACTTGTTCCGTCGGTCCGGGTACCAGTTGGGCGGTCCCTTCGCGGACAATGCCCAACACCGTCAGACCGAAAGCATCGCCCAGGCGACTGTCAGCCAGGGTCTTGCCTACCAGAGTCGAATCTGGGGGGACACCAACGATCAGGAGCCGCTCGTGCAGACGATAGATCTCGGCCGCCTCAACCTTGGAGACGAGCAGATCGGCGGCGTCCCGCAACACCTCAAGTTGGGCGGGCGGTCCCTGGATCAGCAGGGTATCTCCCAATTGCAGCGGGATGTCCTGCAAGTTGGTTCGCCTGGGGATGCCGTCGCGCCGAATAGCCAACACGTTAACCCCAAAGCGACGACGAAAGTCGATCTGCTGGAGCGTCTGCCCCAAGAGTGGCGAATGCGGAGACAACCTCAGTTCAGCCACCTCTATCTCGGCCGAGGTCAGTCTTTCGACGGCCAGGTTATCCTCTTCTATCATAAGATGTCGTCGACCACGCAGTTCGGCCAGCCGATCAAGTCGTCCTGCCACCAATAACTTGTCGCCACGGCAGAGGACGGTTCCCGGATCGGGCGACAGGCGTGTTTGACTGTCGCGTATGATGCCGATGACGTTTAGACCTAAGGCCGAGCCCAGCCGGCTTTCGCTCAGGGTTCTTCCAACCAGCACCGAATCGGCCGGCAGACGCATAACAAACAGCCGCTCGCGCAAATCATAAACCTCCTCCAAGTTCGCCTGGCTGGGAGCGGCGAACTCCTTGGCCAGGTCTCGGGCTGGCAGCAGGTGACGTCCGACCAGAGCCATAAAGGCCACCCCGACTAGCATCACTGCCAGACCGACGGGCGTGTAGTCAAACAGTTGAAAGGGACGCAAGTCATAGTCGCGCAGGGCATCGCTGACCAAAATGTTGGGCGGCGTGCCAATGAGGGTGGTCAAACCGCCCAGCAGCGAGCCAAAGGCGAGGGGCATCAGTAGTCTTGAAGGGGGATGACCCGTGCGCCGGGCGATGTCCATGACGACCGGTAACAGCAGCGCTGCCACGCCGACGTTGTTCATAAAGGCCGACATGACGCCAGCGGTCAGCATAATCACTGCCATCAGCCGCAGCTCGCCTGTACCGGCCAGGCGCAGGATCTGGCGTCCGATCAGGCTGGCCACGCCAGTCCGGGACAGGCCGCCACTGAGAATGAAGACTGCCCACACGGTTATCACGGCCGGGCTGCTGAAACCGGACACCGCCTCGGCCGGGGTGACCAGGCCGGTCAGGGCCAGGCCGCCCAGCACCAACAGGGCTACCACATCTACTCTTAGCCGCTCAGTGACGAAGAGCGCGACAGTCAGCGCCAGAATGGCCATAACCAGAGCAATCTGGAACGTCATCGCGATTCCTCACTTTCCCCGGCGCTCACCACCAGCGCCGGTATCGCCGTCGCGCTATGCGCCCCATCACGTCTATCCTGATGCAACCTACTGTGCAGTAGTCAAGCTGCCGATCTCAGTGCTTGAGAGATTCGCTATCGCAGGGGCTCCGGCTATGGAACGTTTCAACGGGGGTCTGTAACCAAATATCCTATAACCTACTCCACGCTGATGTCCACGAAGGCGGTCAGGCCCCAGCGCAGGGGGGCATCGTCGGCATCGGTTAGCTCGATAGTGACGGTGTAGGTCACGTCACCCCGCTTCGTTTCGGACCGGGGGGCGATATCGGTCACGATGCCGCTAAATTCGCGCTCGGGAATGGCATCTACCGTCACCTTCACCGGCTGGCCGACCGCCACCTGAACCGCGTCTATCTCAGTCAGGTCGTCGGTCTCCACGTACCAGTTCGAGGTGCTGCCCAGGCTAATGATCGACGTGCCGGGGGCCGCGAGCTCGCCCACGTCCAGGTTCACGCGGGCAACGGTGCCAGCCAAGGGGGCTTTCAGTTCAAAGTCCGAGAGGGTCGCCTGGGCACTGGCCAGCGTCGCCTGGGCTGAGGCCAGACCTGCCTCGGCTTCGGCCACTCCTGCCTCGGCGATGGCGATCTCTTCGTCGGTGGGACCGGCTCTGACTGCCGCCAGGGCGGCCTCGGTTTCAGCCACTCCCGCCTCGGCGACGGCAATCGTCTCTTGGGTCGGCCCAGCCAGGACGGCCGCCAACGCCGCCTCTGCCTCGGCGACGCCAGCCTGTGCCACTGCAATCTCCTCGGCGGTGGGGCCGTTTACCACTCTATTGTATCGCGCCTTGGCCGCCTCGAAACTCAGAGTAGCCTGCTCCAGGGCTATCGCCTGAGGTGTTTCGCTCACATCGCCGGCCCAGGCAATCTCGTCGTAAGCGGCCTGGGCCTGGCGCAACGTCGCCTGAGCCGTGAGCAATTCAGCCGCGGCGGCCTGGATATCCTCGGGACGGGCGCCGGCCAACAGTTGGTTCAGCCGCGCCTTAGCCGTTTCCACTGCCGCTTCGGCCTGGGCGACGGCCTCATCAGTGGCGCCAGCCTTGGCCTGCGCCAGCCGTGCCTTAGCCGTTTGCACCGCCGCCTCGGCTTGGGCGATAGCTGCATCGGTGGGGCCGGCTTTGACCTGGGCCAGCCGGGCTCGGGCGCTGGTCAGGGCCGCCTCGGCCTGTGCTATGCCTGTCTCGGCCTGCGCCACGGCCATCTGCTGGTCGGTGCTGTCCAGGCGAAGCAGTACCTGGCCCGCCTGCACTGAGTCTCCTTCGGCGGCCAGCACCTCGACCACCTGCCCACTGACCTCGGGGGAAAGGTCGGCCTCGTGGGCAGGCACCACAAACCCCTCGGCCGATACCACCGCTGGCAGCGTTGCCTGGGCGCTCAGGTCAATCTCCGGCGTCGGCGTCGGCTCAACCGGGGCCAGAACCTGTTGGTAGACGAAGCCCCCCCCGACAGCCAGGATGAGAATCACGGCCACGATCACGATGATGCGTTTCATTGTCACTACCCTCCTTTGCGCAAGATGTCGTCAAAGCCCTAACGTCGATTGATGATGTGAGTTCCCGGTTTTCCCCAAAGGCAACCCATAGATGAGTTCTATGCCCAAGAGGTTAAGCGTAAGCCAGGCTGTCCCGCACACTGATGCGGGTGGCTCTCCGGGCCGGGAGCCAACTGGCGGCAATGGACAGGAGGGTGATGATGCCCAGCCAGTATACGGGCCCGGTTGGCTTATAGACGTACACCAGGCTCATCCCGAACGGCACACCCACGGCTTGAGTCATTAATCGGCCAGCCGGGATACTGAGTGGCACGGCAATGACCCAGCTCAGCCAGCCCAAAATCAGCCCCTCGCCGATAAACAAACGGGCGATAGCCCCCGAGGAAGCGCCGATGGCCCGCATCACTCCAATTTCACGGGTGCGCTCCAGGACGTTGAGCGAAAGGGCACCGCTCAGGGCGATACTGCCAACTGCACCGATGACGACGGCCATCACAGCCAATAGGGTGGCCACCATCGAAAAATTGGCAAGAACAGCCGCGGTAGCTTCCGAGGCGGTATCCTGGCCCATAAAGATCCCGCCAGGCTCTAAGTCAAGCTGGTGTTCCGCGTAGTATTGGCGCAGATGTTGGGCAGCCGCTACTTCGCCATCGGGGTCACCCCGGACCGTCTGGATCCAGACCGTGTTGGCCTTACCGACACGGTTGAGTTCCCTCAGCATCGTTTGGCGCGGGACGTGGACCGACCCGGTAACCACAGGATCGAAGAGTAAGCCCACCACCTGCCAGCTTGTTTCCCCTTGGACGCCGTGATCAACCGTGACCCAATCACCCAGGCCAACCCCAACCTCTTCCGCCAGTTTTTGATTGAGCACCACTGCATGCGTGTCTTCCGGCCGCAGCCAGCGCCCGGCCCGCATCTGAGGGCCGTACAGGCTGGTGGGCAAAGGCACTCCAAACATGTCCACCCTTTCGTCATCGTCCGACTCAGGTTGACTCGCGGGACGTATGGCGCCGCCGCTGAGGTTCCACAACTCGACCGCTTTCACCTCGGGATGGGCCAGAGTCAAGGCTTCGACCTGGCTGATGCGCTCCGGGTCTTCAAACTGGAAGCTGGCGTTGAATCTGAGGATTGAATATATGACATCGCCAAAGGTATTCCTGATCGAGTCTCCAGCGCTCATGACCATCATGAAGATCAGGCCGCTGAGCACCAACGTAATTTGGGTCAGGAGTACCCGCCCCTTATTGCGGAAGGTGTTGCTGATGGTCAGCACTACCAGGCGCGGAATGCGCTCCGTTCTGGCCAGCAGGCGATCCAGCAGCCCGGCCCCGGCGCTCAAACCATAGGTGCTGATGGCCTCGCGCACGGTGATGCGCGCCCCAGAGAGGATGGGGATCAGGGAGGCCAGCAAGGGGGCCAGCAGGGCAACGGCCACCTGCGCCAGGATGGCCTGCGGCATAACCGTGAAGGGGCCAGGATCGGCGTTGAAAGTATTCATCAAGAAAACGTAAAGCCCCCAGCCACCGATGACCCCCAGAGGAATGGCGATCAGCAAGGCCAAAAAGCTGTAAGCGAAGATGTTGATCAAATAGGTCAGTAAGATCCGTCCCGCCCCGGCCCCGATGGCTTTCATAATCCCAATTTGATCGACTTGCTGGGAGACAATGGCGTTGATGGTGTTGTATACCAGGAACAAGGCCAAAATCAGGGCCAGGATGGACATAATCCCCAGGATGAAGAATATGGCATCCATCGGTTCCTGGAAAAAATGCTTATTGGGATCGCTCACTCGCCTGCCATCTGGGGGCGCAGCGCCCCCAGAGTCCAAGCCTTGTTTCTCTAGCTTGCGTTTCATTTGGTCGGCGATAGCAATCGCCCTTGCTTCGTCGTACTCAGTAACGCCGGCCAGGATGCGGTTGAAATTCCAGTCGCCGGTCAGGTCGCCAAAGCGATCGCGGGTGGTGTAGAATTGGACCGGGCCGCCGAAGCTGGGTGGGCTGGCAACCGGGTCATAAATGACGCCCCCTATCTCGACCAGGTACTCCCGGTCATCGACGCGAATCGTGGCCTGCCTCCCTTCCTGGATGTCGTAGACGACGTCGGCACCCTGCACCACCGCAAATGTCTTTTCCTTGGGCCACTCGCCGCTGAGCAAGCCCAACGTGGTGTAGCGTTGCTCTGTGTAGTCGTCGCGGGCGATTAAGACGGCTGCCGACCACTCATCATCGGGGCCGAGCCGCCATTCAATGCTGGTGGCGGCATAGCCTTCTACGTCTTCCACCCCTTCGATGCGCTTCAAGGCCATAATAGCGTCGTCGTCAACGCGGGGATCGGTCCACAGGGTGATCGTTGCCGGCGAGACGGCGCGCCATACAATATCCATGCCGCCAACCATCAGAGTCCTGGTGGTGATGATCATGCCAATAGCAAAAGCGCCCATGGCGATAATCATCACCACTTGCAGGGTACGGGCCTTATGGGCCCATAGATCGCTCCAGATTTTGTAACGAATAACGCCCATGGCAACCCCCGAGTTTCGAGTTCTATAGCAATACTGCGTATTACGTATTGCGTAAACAGATCACGCACCACGCTCCACGCATCACGTTCAGTACCCGATCCAGTCGGCCCCACCCACGTATTCATCCCGCGTGATTTTTCCGTCGATAATCTCCACCACCCGCGGCACCTGGCTGGCCAGTTCCTTGTCGTGGGTGACCATCAGCATCGTTTTGCCCTCTCCGACCAGGCTGGCGAAGAGGGCAAAAACATCGCCAGCGGTGCGGGTGTCGAGGTTGCCGGTCGGCTCGTCAGCCACCAGCAGCGGCGGGTCGTTGGCCAGGGCGCGGGCGATGGCCGCCCGCTGCTGCTGCCCGCCGGAGACCATGCCGGGCAGCTTGTGGGCCTGGTCGGCCAGCCCGACAATCTCCAGCAGGTGCATGGCCCGTTCCCGCCGCTCTTTGGGGGAGTATTTGCCGGCGAAGTCCATGGGCAGGATAATATTTTGCAGCAGGCTGAGGGCAGGCAGCATCTGGAAAAACTGGAAGATGATGCCCACGTGTTCACCCCGCCAGGAGGCCAGTTGGTTCTCGCTCATTTCGTGGACTTTGCGCCCGGTGACGACGACCTCGCCATCGGTGGGACGGTCAATGCCGGTGATCATGTTCAGCAGGGTTGATTTGCCATTGCCCGATGGCCCGACGATGGACAGAAACTCGCCGCCTTGTACGTCAAAGGAGATGCCCTTGAGGACAGTGATCTCCCCATCGCCCACCGGAAAACTCTTAACCACGTCCTTCACCTGGATAACATAGCCGTTTCCGTTTGTGGTGTTCATAAGCCGCCCCCCTCCTTTGTGTAAACAGCTATTACTACGTTTGATCCCAACCAATTGCTCCCGCTATTGGCTTAGGCGGACCAGATCAGGGTCACCTTAGGCTGGTAGTTATCTGCGTCATACCAGGCATCTACGTCCACGGATTTCACGCCCTGAGTCACGATGTTCAGGTCAATGTCGGTCCAGGTATCCTGTTGTTGGAAGGCGGTCATCCGGCCGAATTTACCCTCCTTTACCAGGCGGGCGGCCAACATGGCGAAGTTGGTTGCCCCCAATAGATCCTGCCCGTCAGGTGTGCCCGTCCGAAGCAGGTAGGTCAGCGGTTGTAGAAACACCTCTTCACCCGTCAAGTGCTGCAGCAACTCTGCCGCTACCATGCCGCTACCGGCCATACTGGTGCCGATTTCAACCACCTCGTCCAGATCAAATTCCTCACGAAGTGTCTCGGCCCTCCCGGCTGTCATTAAGCGCAATACCTGTGATCTGCTGCGCAGCGAAAGGCGCGGCGTGTACTGCATGATCTTGTCTGGCACAATTTGAGACCCATCGCTCACGGCCACGATGGCATAATTGTTGGGATTCTCTCTTTTGTCCCGCATCGCCAGGTAGGCCAATTTCTCCGGGTCGTAGGGCACTTCCGGGATAATCGTCCGATCTACTCCGGCCATAAAGGCCACCAGCAGCGAACTTAGGCCGGAATTGCCCCCAAGAGTTTCAACCACCACAATCTGCTCCCGGGAGCCGGCCAGGGCCCGCAACTCGTGGATGAAGGCCACGCCCCGGGCCAGGCCGGTGCTGAAGCCCAGGGTATAGTCGGTACCGTAGATGTTATTTTGGATCGTTTTGGGAATGGCGATGATGGGCATGCCCTGCTGGTGGAGGTGGGCCGCATAAACCAGCATATCCACATAGCCCATGACGATCAAGGCTCTGAACCCCAGCCGTTGTACCACATCTTTGACGTGCTCGGTCAGGTCCTGGGTCTCCCCCTCCGGTTCCCCCAGAAACTCGGGCACCTGATGGCGGGGCGTTTGCATGGGGTTGAGGTGGGAGGAATGCAGAAAAGAGCCGGAGTTGCGGTCAATAGGCCGCACCATGTTCTTGGTCAACGCGATAAAGTTAGCGCCATACGTGCTGCGATCGCGATGGTTGTAGTTGATCAGCCCTTCCCACCCTTTGCGTACCCCAATCGGCTCATAGCCCAAATCAATGAGCCGGTAGACCAAACTTTTGATGCACAGATTCATGCCTGGCACCTCGCCACCGGTTAAAATGGCTACTCTTTCGCTCATTTCAGAACTCCTTAGTTTGCCGCAATGGCGCGATTGGAAATCGTGGCTACTATTGCGCTCAGGACTCACTCAGCCGGCGGTTCACCGGCCTCTGCACCGGTCGGCGCTGGCGCATCGGGTGCGGCTGGCTCTTTATGCACAAACTGGCGCATCAGGATCCAGATGCCAGCAAGGACCAGCACTACGGGCGCAACGTACTGGACGGCCGCTTCGGCTATAAGAAAGGCTAGCCCGATCAGGGCCATGATTCCACCCGGGATGAGCGGCCACCATTGCCGGGGGTCCCGCGCGTAGACCACGATGAAGGGAATGGCGATGGCGAACATAACGTAAGCCGGGACCAACAGGTCGTTGAGAACCCCGCGCTCAATCAGCGCCACCATCACCCCTACGGCGGTCAAGACGTAGGCCGGGATAAGCGCCCACCACTGGGCACGGTCACGCAGGTAGACCACCAGGAAAGGCAGTGCAATGGCGGCCAGAACGTAAGTGGCGATGAACTCGTCACGCAGAACGTTCAGCGTGATCAGCGCCAGCAACAGGGCGACCACCCACAGCACGTAGGCCGGGATGAGCAAGCTCCAATCGGAACGATCCGTCAGGTAGACGGCGAATACACCCAGTCCGGCCACAGCCAGGATGGCCCCCCACATCCAGGCGCTGAGATCGACGAAGGTTGCCACCAGCCCCAACACCCCGAAGAGGATCAGGAGACCTCCCCAGACTAAAGCCTGTTTTTGGGTTTGCGATATCATTGTTGCTATCCTCCTTTTTCCTTCTCATTTCCTTCTCAACCATTATTCGCGCAAGTAGAAAGCCTTGAACAGGATGATGACGCCGACCCCGATCAGAAGCAGCGGGCCGACGATACTCCAGGGCACATTCGTCATCTGGACGATGATCACGACAAGCGCAATGCCCCAGAAGAAGACAAAGGTGCCGATGCCTCTTGCAATTTGACCGCGAAAGATCAGTTCTGCGCCACCGGCGAGGCCGAGGACGACCATAATGCCTGGCCACCACCAGCCCGTAAAGATCAGAACGCCCAGGCCGATGAGAAAAAGGCCGCCGGAAATTGCAGATGCCTTGCGTTGCTTATCCGTGTCAACTGTGGTGGTGTTTGTTTCAGTGGTCATCTTTCTACTCCTCCTCTTCTGTTAGAGAGCCGTAACCGGAGACGGCCGCTTGGGAAATGAAAGGGCTGGCCATCAGAGTATCTTCAAGAGTGCCAGGCAGGACTTTTTGGCTTGCTGAGTATTTTCCTCTTGTTCACCACTGGGGCAGGCGGCGGATCAGTTTGGGGTGGGCGTGGGGGTGCGGAGTTTGGTGGCCGGGAGCAGATGTGGTTGCCACATATCGCCTGAGAGATTCGCCACCCCGTGTTTGGAGCAAATCGACAAGAAGCCGATGCTGAAGTATACCACAGCCTTGCGGCAAAAACAACCAATAGAACCCGGCAAATCGTCGGGCCCCGGGTTCATTCTCTCTTGAGTCTATTATACCAGCAAACGTTCAACTGTCGGTTGCTGGTGCCCTGTCAAGGCTGAATTGACAGATAATTTTGACGCCCATGGCGTTAGTTTTTATACGTCAAATCACCGTTTACAGGGTACTAGGAGTGAGTCGTTAGTTCGCTCCTTTCAGGGCTTGTGACACTCGGTGATTTCGCCCTCGTGGACCAGGATGACTTCGACGCCGGTCTCGTTGAGAATCCACTGGCTCAGCTCTTCCAGGTAGGCGGGGGTGGTGTGGCCGGTTCCTCT
>JAHELX010000197.1 GCA_024643945.1 Anaerolineales bacterium | reverse complement strand
CGAACTGGCCGCGCTGGACCCAGAAACCGAGATTGAAGGCATCTCCCGGGACCGGCGCCTGGAGCTGAAAACGGCCGCCGAGATGATCATGGCCATCAGGCCCGTCCCGACTGCCTTCTCGGCCCTGGCCGACGAATCATTGGAGACACTGCTCTTTGCCTCCCCGGACGACCTGGTTACTCGAAGCGGACGTCCCCGCGCAGAGGTCGAGGCTCTCCAACGTGACTTGCGGGCGCTGCGCCTGCTCCTAAAGAACGAGGCTTTCCGCAGTCTACGCCTGTCTGCCTTAATAACTGGGGGAGCATAAGACAAATGGATGAGAACCTGATCTCACTTGTACAATGCCGACTTACAACCGGCGTGCGCTTGTGCCCCAGGCCATCCAGTATTTTCTACGGCAGGACTACCCGAAGCGTGAACTCATCCTACTGGGCTTTCTATGCCACTCTCTGCCAGTGATTATGCTCCCTGTATGGAGGTCAGAGATGCAGGAATTTATTTCGTCGAACAAGGATCTGCTGGATGTCCTGATCCAGCTTCTCATCGTGGTCATCCCGATTCTGCTCACCTGGTTCATCCGGACCTATGTCAAATCCGCAGAGCAGCAGAAAAAGTTGGCAGCTATTGTTCACCTATCCAATGCCGCCATCGATTACGCCGAGGATCTACAAAAACGGGGCGACCTGGACGATTATCTGAGCAAGTGGGGCTTGTCAGATGATGTCATACAGCATGCCTCAAGCGGCATCCAGAAGCTTAATATTGCGGGCAAATTTGCGGAGCAGGAACTCGATAGGATGGGAATCAAAGTGACTGACGAAGAAGCTCAGGCTTGGATTGCCGCCGAGTTCCAAAAGCGAATAGGGGACATCGGGCGAACCCGGAGTGTCGATCAGCGGACACGAGAGGCCTTGAGCCTGCTGCAAGCACTACAGCAGAGCGGCATGATCAGCTTGCCGACGGATACCTATCAGGCCACCCAATTGGCCGATCACGTGGCGAGCTGGGCTATCACCCAAACCAACGGCGGCATGGAGGACGTCTTGCGCGAGGAGGCATTGGCCACCGTACGAACTGAGCTTACCCCAGGAGTTGAACCTCAAGTCGAGACACCCGAGGTATCTCCTGAAACGAAATTGAGGGAATTGGGCAGACAATCTGTCGCCTATGTCGAGCAACTCAAGCGCGACCGTAAGCTAACCCTGCCTGAAACTGACCTTGCCGTGGCCTGGATGCTGACAGAAGTCACGCAACAGGGCTTGAACGTGACAACCGATCAAATTGCCGGTGCAGTTCGTACCGCCTTTGCGGAAAAAGGGGCAGAATAGCGTCTCAGCGCGAGGGTTGGAACCAAGCGGTTAGTTGAGAACAGGCTGCCAATAAGGCCGGAGAAAATGGCGAACCATGTGAGCGTAAACCTGAGTCTATGCGCCCTGCTGATCGGTGTGGATTGAAACATCTTGAGGGAAAGATCCATTGATTACTGAGCACTCCAAACCCGTTATTCTTCTCACCTTTGCCAACGCCCGCGACGACCGGGTCCTATACCTGCGCAACCTGCCCCAGGAGGCCCGTTGGCTGCGGCTGGCCTTGAGAAGGGCGGAACGGGCGCGGTTGTGCCAGCTAGTGGAACGGAGCAACGCCACCCTGGGGGATATCCTGGACGTCTTTCAGGACCCCGAGTACCGGAACCGGATTGCCGTCTTCCATTATGGAGGCCATGCCAACGGTTACCAACTGTTATTGGAGTCGGCCTCGGGCCATTCGGCGGTCGTGGACGCTGGCGGGCTGGCGGCCTTCTTGGGCCAGCAGAGGGGCCTGCAGTTGGTCTTTCTGAATGCCTGTTCCACCGAGCCCCAGATGGAAGAATTGCTGGAGGCGGGAGTCGCGGCAGTGCTTGTCACCTGGCGGGCAGTTGACGACGAGGTGGCCAAGGAGTTTGCAGGTCGCTTCTACGTTGGCCTGGCCGGTGGCGCGGAGCTGCAAACCGCTTACGAAGAAGCCGCGGGGGCGATCCGAGCCGCGTACGGAAGTTCCACCCAGGCCATGTGGTGGGTCGAGGCGGAGGAGGGGGAAACTGCCGAGGACTGCTGGCCCTGGAGGTTATATGTGCGGGAAGGGGCGCAGGTGGTCGAGACTTGGAACCTGCCGGACGCGGCCGGCAATCCTTTGTTTGGACTGCCGCCGCTGCCTGAGGGAGACCTGCCGGGGAGTCCCTTCCGCCATTTGCACTGGTTTGAGCGGGAGCACGCCGAAGTCTTCTTCGGGCGCGGCCGTCAAATTCGGGATGTGTACCGGCGGGTCACCAGCCCCGGGATGGCACCCATCATCCTCCTCTACGGCCAGTCTGGTGTGGGTAAGTCCTCGCTACTGGCGGCGGGTCTGCTGCCGCGGCTGGAGGCGAGCCACGCGATCCGCTACCTGCGCCGGGATCAGGAGCAGGGCTTGCTGGGGACCCTCGAAGCAGCGCTGCATCCTGAGGCGGCCATAGGTGACACCTCGGAGGTGCTGGATCTGGCCCGGGCGTGGCTGGCTCACGAGGAAGAGCTCGGCAGACCGTTGCTGGTGATCCTGGACCAGGTGGAGGAGGTTTATACTCGACCACAGGCGCGGCGGGCTCACGAGGCAGAGCACGGTGAACCACCGCTGGCGATGCAGGACCACGTGGAGGAGGACAATAATCGGCCACAGGCGGCCTCACCCCACGAGCTGGCCGAGTTCCTGGAGGCGCTGCAAGCCATCTTCCCCAATTCTGGCCCGCGGCCACAGGGCAGGCTGATCCTGGGCTTTCGCAAGGAGTGGCTGGCCGAGATCGCCAACCGATTGGAGGACCATAAGCTATATTACAACGAGGTGTTCCTGGAACCGCTCGATCGGAACGGCATCATTGAGGCGGTGAATGGTCCGGCTCGCTCGGAAAAGCTGCGCATGCAGTATGGGCTGACCATAGCCGAGGGGTTGCCGGAACTCATTGCCGACGACCTGTTGCAAGATCCCGACTCGCCCGTAGCACCTATCCTCCAGATACTACTTACCAAGTTGTGGCAGCGGGCCCGTGAGCGGGACCGCACCCGGCCGCACTTCGACCTTGAGCTGTATCTGACCCTCAAGAGAGAGGGGATTCTACTCGGCGACTTTCTCGACCAGCAGTTGGATGGCCTCAAAGAGTGGCACGCGGATGTGGTGGACACCGGGCTGGCTTTGGATCTGTTAGCTTTTCATACTACCCCGTTGGGAACCGCCGAGAAACGTAAGTCGGATGAGCTCGAGTACGTCTACCGCCACCAGGAAGCGGTGCTGCTTGAGCTGGTGCGACAGTGTCAGGACCGATATCTGCTGTCCGACGCTTCTCTGCCCGGTCAGACGCAATTCCAGGCCACGCGTCTCTGCCACGATACCCTGGCGCCGCTGGTGCGTGCCCGCTTCGACGAATCAGACCGGCCTGGCCAAAGGGCACGCCGCATCCTGGACAACCGCGCGCCGGACTGGGAGGATGAGCGGCAGGGCACGCCACTGGACGAGCCGGACCTGGCGCTGGTGGAGGCCGGCGCCCCCGGCATGCAGGCCTGGACCCCGACCGAGGAGCGCCTGGTCGAGGCTAGCCGGGACCACAAGGCGCGACGGAGCCGGATGCGTCGCGTCTGGCAGGGGATCGGTGCTGCCGCTATGGTGGTCATTGTGTTTATGGCAGCCATCGCCCTGTTGCAGTGGCAATCAGCGGCGCGAGAGGCTCGGCTGAATAAAGCCCGCGAACTGGCTGCGCTAGCCATCAACCGTCTGGAGGAAGACCCCGAAGAAAGCATCTTGCTGGCGATAAGGGCGGTGACCACAACCCTGGAAACTAATGGCGAGGTAATTCCCGAAGCTGAACAGGCCTTGCACCAGGCCGTGCAGGCTTCGCGGGTGCGGCAGACACTGCGGGGGCACGAAGAAGCGGTTTACGATATCGCTCTGAGCCCAGACGGCAGATGGTTGGCCACTGCCAGCCTCGACCACACTGCTCGTATATGGGACCTGGCTGCCGCTGACCCGGCACGGGCTTCTTACCCGTTGTCTAACACGACCTACGTATCGGCCGTAGCCTTCAACCCGGATGGTACCCGTTTAGCTGTGGCCAATGCAGAGGGTCAGGTGCAGATGTGGGACACCAGCCGGGGCATGACCCACCTGCAGACCATGCCTGTCCTTTCGCCCCACACAAATTGGATTTTGGACATGGCTTTTAGCCCGGATGGCCGATTTTTGGCTACCAGCAGTACAGATGGTGAAATCAAGCTGTTAGATGCGGAAACGGGTGAAGAAGCAAACCGCGCTGAGTTTGACCATCGGTTATGCGGGCTGGCCTTCAGCCGCAGTGGCGAGCGCCTGGCCGTGGGCGGGGAAGGCGGTGTGGTCAAACTGTGGACGCCGAACACGGGCGAGATTCAAGATCATCGACACAGCGCAGAGAGCAACCAAGTCTGTGGCGTTGCAATAAGTGCGGTAGATGACGCCCTGCTGGCCACTGGCGCCGACGATGGCAAGGCGCAGCTCTGGAAGCTGGGCGCGGAAGAGCCCTTCAAGACGCTCGAGGACCACACCAACACGCTAACGAGCGTGGCCTTCAGTCCGGATGGGGAGCGGATCGTGACCGGTAGCGCTGACCACACCGCTAAACTCTGGGATGTGGCCTCAGGAAAGCTGCTTCTGACCCTGTCTGGCCATCAGAATCAGATCCGCGCGGTGGCCTTCAGCCCGGATGATGGACAATACCTATTTACAGCAAGCATGGACACAACGGTCAAGATATGGGATTTGGGAAGCTATCATCAGGATGAGATCTGGCGGGTCGCCTTCAGTCCTGATGGCAGCAAATTGGCAACTGCCAGCCACGACGGTACAGCCCGGTTGTGGACGCCTTCCGGTAAGCAGTTAGCCCGATTCGAGGATCAGGTAGGTGTGGTGTGGGATGTAGCCTTTCATCCCGATGGAGCGCGCCTGGCGACGGTCGGGGACGATGGCACGCTTCGGGTTAGAGACATCAACACGGGTGAACTGGACGAGCTATCGCTCAAGGATGGGCCGCTTTACGCCGTTGACTTCAGCCCGAATAAGACTCACCTGGCGGCTGCCGGAGAGGATGAGGTCTTCCTTTTGGACGTTGAAACAGGACAGGTGTTGGGTTCCATCGTGGCCCACCAGGGCCTGATCTTGGCCATCGCCTTCCATCCAGGAGGGGAGCTATTCGCCACCAGTGGATTAGACGGTACCGCTGCTCTGTTAAGTATCAACAGCGATGAGCCGCTGAAGATCTTCCCACACGGTCAGGCGCAGGGGGTTTACGACCTGGCCTTCAGCCCCGATGGGCGGCAACTGGCCACTGCCGGCACGGACAATTCGGTCAAAGTCTGGGATGTTGAGACTGGCGAGGAGCTATTCGAGATTACTGGCCACGACGATGTGGTGTCAGGCGTAGCTTTCAGCCCGGATGGGATGTACTTAATCACGGCCAGCGCCGACCGCACTGCCAGGGTTTGGGATATTTCAGGGGTTTCCGCGGGACAGACGATCGAGACGGCCCGGCTTACCCTTGAACACCCCGATGCGGTTAACGGAGTGGCCATCAGTCCCAGCGAGCCGCTTCTGGTAACCGTCGGTGCGGATAGTGCAGTACGCTTTTTCCCGCTCCTATTGGAAATAGAGGACATGATCGATCTGGCACAAACCAGGATAACCAAAGTAGCGCCCTAGGCTCACCATGGGGGCCGGAATCACGGCCCAATAGGTCAAATTGAAAAGAGGAGGAACACAAATGGCGAGAGAACTAATAGCGTTTGATGCTGCTAAAATGGACACCCATGCCAAAGAGTCCGCCGGGCTTGATTATAAGCGGCTGGATGCCTTTCTCAACAGCCTGGCACAAGGTTTGGATCAACGCCTGAAAGTAGAGACGCGCACGGGCATGGAGGCAGTGATCGCGGCCTTCCGAGACGTTGCGCAGCAGTACTACAAGCGGGCCGAAGAGCTCATCCAAAGTGATTCTGAGATTACCCCGCTTGAGCGCAGCGAGAAGTACCAGCGGGTCTTAGAGCATTTGCGTGACCATGCACTCCTGCTCGCAGAGTTGACTCGCCCTCTTACCCAAAAGACCTTACCCGCTGCGCGTCGCGACTTGCTGACCAACGCAATCAGGTTCATCGCCCAACGTCTCAAAAGCGGTGGCGGCGAAGCGTGGCTCGAGCCTGTCCTGATGTCAAGCTTCCGACACGTCCACTTCAGATATGCGCCTCAATTCGGCCTCATAGGCATTCCCCCGGATATTGCGGCCGAAGAGAATCTTCCCGTCGAGGAGCGGAGGATTAGACATCTCAGTGTCCTGTGGCACGAGGTCGCCGCCCACGCCATAGCGGTTGCCAAATACGAGAACGCTGCTCAGCTCGATACATGGGCAACCGATTTGGGCAAAGCCTTGCGGCAGGCTGGACATTGGGAGGTGTATCGAGAATCATACCGCCAAAGTGTACTACACAACCTGCCCAAGAGAAAGGAGCTGGAAGAGCTTGGTATCTTCGCGGACTACGAGAACTTCTATAAGCAGAATATCGTTACTGATCAGATCATCGACGCGGACCCGGGTTGGCAGAAGACGTGGTTAATTGAGTTCCTGGAAGATCTCTTCTGGATTATGGTATTCGAGGACGAGCAAGACGTCGACGTCAAGGCGGACGCGGTCTTGGCGATGGCCAATGCCCTGGCCCAGAGATATCCAAACCCAGGTATCGGTGATCCCCGGCATCCTCCACTACGCCTGCGCCTACTGGTGGGAATGGCCTATCTTAGTCCGGACGACCCACAGCGTATGGCACAGATGATACAGTTTCTCAGTCCCGACGGAGATGATCCCTTCCATTTGAATGATGCGGCCTCTCGCGACCTGGCCGTGGAAATTGCAAACTTCTGCCGCCAGCAGGTAATTAAGGTGTCCAATCCAATCCTCTTTGGGACCGTGATCAGTCCTGACGAGAAGCGCCTGGCCAGACTCATCCTTGACCCCGACACCAACCCAAGTATGCTGCAAGGTATAGTCAAGATCGACGGTTCGACGCCGCTCCTTCCCCAGATCCCGACGAGATTGCTCTCGGAGATTGCAGGTGCTAAGAGCATTGATGAGTTACTCGATATCGAGTTCACGTTCACAGACCCATTCGGCCCGCCGAGCGGGGTTGAGGTGATTCCCCCGCCTCCTCCATACAATTGATGAGTCTTGGAGAATCGAGTTAGACGACCGATTTCTGCCGGCAGCAGATCATTAACGTGGAACATCCTCTCCTCTTTAGGGCCAAAGTCGATGAAGAAGAAAGGAGATGTTGAACGATGTCTCTCTCTGCTGCTCTTGAAACGGCCATCGGGCTTGTATTTCTCTACCTGCTTCTCAGCTTGATCGCAACCTGGATCAACGAAGGGATTGCGGCTGTTTTTCAGTTGCGTGCCAAAGCCCTGGAAAAGGCAATCGAAAATCTCATTAAAGACCCCAGGCTTCTCACTGGGGATTACGTGAAGAAAAGGAAAAAGGAATTAGAGGGCAAGGCCAAAACATACGAAACCTTCATCGGCAAATTCTATGGTCATCCCATCATCAAAGTCCTCGGCAAAGAAGAAGCTGTCAGGAAAGATAAGTTCATTGACTCCTTCGTCGAGCGGAAACGTGGGCCTTCCTACATCGCGTCTGACACCTTTGCCTCAGTCGCCCTTAGCATAATGCTCGATGAGGCACAGAAAAAGATCGAAATAGAAAGGTACAGAAATCGAGAAGATGGAGGCCACGAAGAAAATGAATGCAGCAAGACCACAGTCGACGACTATACCCAAAAAACTGGCGAAGAGCTGGCAGCGCTTATCGCCAAGGTCCCCTACAAAGACGCGCGGGAAGCACTTCTTACTTTCTACAAGAATGGCGCTACCACCGGAGAAAAGCTTCGCGCCGAGGTGGGAAAATGGTTTGATCAGGAGATGGATAGGTTGTCGGGTTGGTATAAGCGTAGGGCACAATTGTTTGCCTTCATTATCGGTGTGGTGTTGGCTCTGATCCTCAACGCGGATACCCTACTTGTGGCCGATGCTTTGTACCGCGATCCGAAACTGCGCAGCAGCGTCATGGAATACATGGCAAGAAGCGCGGAACTGTATGAGCCGCTCGGGGTAGACGCTGCGGCCGCCGCAGAACCTGGCGGAGGTGAGCCTACCTCCACGCCGCCAAAAGAAGACCAAGCCGTCAACATACCTGTAGACGACATTCGAAAGGCACTGGTGGGTCAATTGGCATGCTTTTTGCCATTTCCCAAGCGTAAACAATGGCAATGTTCGTGACAAACGACCCACTAGTAGAACTTGATTATCCAATAGGTTGGACGACCAACGCTCCCAGAAGCATGCTAATGAGGGAGCGGGCAGAGTCCGCCGGGCAACCTGGCTGGACTGGGGTCGCGAGAGGTTGGGCGGGCAAGGCACTGGGCTGGTTCATTACCGCCCTGGCAGTGTCAATGGGCGCACCGTTCTGGTTCGATTTGCTGGGCAAACTGGTCAACTTGCGCTCTTCCGGTGTTATCCCCACGAAGGAAGAGAAGCCGGGTGAAGAATCAGGAAGGCTACCGAAGAGATCCAAGTGAAGTGACCAACGCAGGATAGGGAAGAAGGATTAACGTTCCACGAAAAAGCAGAGCTGAGGATTCTCGACTCTGCTTTGCTGTCCTATAGCAGTAGCCGCGTACCAGTCAGGCCCAGTGCCTAAAACGCTGCTTCCTGCATAGCGCCTGTAGGGTTTTCGGCAATTGGATTACCGAAGGCACCTACCAGTTCCGCTTTGTGGTTGGTTTCTTGTAACATAGGTAGTTCCTTTCGTTTTTCGGTAGGCTAAAGGTGCAACGTACTCATTCTGGCTACCATTATCAAGTCACCCGGATACTTCGACCCGTAGGGACTCCTGTCATAGTCCGCATAAACATGCTCTAACTGAAACCCACAACGCGCCAGCAAATGCTCGGCCTCGAATCGAAACAGATAGCGCATGGGAAACGAATGGACCAGGCGCTCCTGGCGGCCGTCGGGATGGGTTACGTAGTAGATTAATTCGGAATGATTGATCTGGTTGAAGAGATCTTTGGAAACAAATCGGTGGCGGCGCACGACCCGCCGGCCATCAGGCATCACGAACTCAGGCTCGTCACCAAGTTCTTGCCCCAGGTTGTCGCTCACCAACACTCCCAGAGAAGGGTTGAAGAGATCGAGAATCAACCTGCCCCCCTCGACCAGGTGCCGATGAACGCACTCCAGGCACGCGCGTTGATCGTCGACGGTGGTTAAGTGTTGAAACGGCCGGAAGGGCATGGTGACCAACTTGAAAGCTTGCGAAAGCTCAAAGTCGCGCATGTCTGCCTGTACCAGTTGGACCCTGGACTGAACCTCTTGCGGCTCATCCAGCAGCCGTTGGCGACACACGTGTAACATATGGGGCGACAAGTCGAGGCCCACGATCTTGATCCCCGCCCGGGCCGTAGGAATCAGAACCCGGCCTGTGCCGCACCCTATCTCTAAGACCGGCTCGCCCGATTCTTGGGCCGCTTCCACGAAGAAAGCCACGTCTTGCCGATCCCGGTAGGGCACGACATAGTCGTAAAACTCGGCTACGAAAGCG
>JAHELX010000897.1 GCA_024643945.1 Anaerolineales bacterium | reverse complement strand
CGGCCACGATCTCCTCGCGGTCTACCCCTTCTGCTACCAGGGTGATGACCTCCGACTCGGCAAAGACAGTGCAGGTGCTGGAGATGTCCGCCGCGCGTCGTGCGCGCAACGTGCAAGGACCCAGCTCCGCCAGTTCCAGTTGGAGCGCTCGGGCCATCACTTCCAGGAAGCGTCCGGTGCCGGCTGCACACTTGTCGTTCATGGCAAAGTCCAGCGGCTTGCCGCCGGGGCCGATGGCCACGACCTTGGAGTCCTGCCCGCCGATGTCGATCACCGTCTGCACCTGGGGGAAGAGGTAGTGGATGCCGCGTGCGTAGCAGGATATCTCGGTCACCTGCTGATCGGCGAACTCGACAGCGACACGCCCGTATCCTGTAGCTACAATGGGACCCAATTGATCCCGCGAGAGGTTGGTCTGGGCCAGTGCCTCGTCCAGGGCTTGTCTGGCGGCCTGGCGGCTATTGTAGCCGGTATCCACAATGGACCAGGCGAGAATATCATCACCGTCCAGGATGAGGGCCTCACCCGACGTCGAACCTATGTCAATACCTACAGCATACATAAGCAACCACCTCCCAGGATGAGTTCATCAGACGTACCTGCTCACCCTCCCGGAGCAAAGCCCCCCCACGGGGCAGGTTTAGGCAAACGCCAAAGCAGAAACCGTTGCTACACTTGGCAATTCAGACGCAGAATGCCCACTCAATGCAACCTGCCTCGTGGGGGGGCTTTGCTCCGGGAGGGTAGGCTGAGTAGTTATCATCAGACTAACATCTCGACGAAGGCTTCGACGCGTGTGCGTAGCGGCCCAATGGGCAGATTGGTCGGGTCCACACAGTCGCCGTCCAGGACAAGCAGGGGCACGCCCGCTCTCCGCAATCGCCCTCGAAGGACGTGCAGGGCACCCGAGGACTGCCGGCAGCCCCAATGGCTAAAATGGACGGCCGCGACGCACCGGTAACGGGTGATATGGCGCAAGGCCATATCCACCCGCCGCTCCACCGGTCCGTTATAGTAATTGTCCAGAATCTTGCGAGCCAGGGAGCGCAATGGCTGCTCTTCGTCCAGCGCATCCCACCAGACAAAGCTGGTCTCCTCGAATGCGATGACGGCCCCCAGGTCGTCTTCCATATGGGGAATAAACTCGGTCGGAAAATAGGGTTTCAGGTGCATCCAATACAGACGCACTCTCTGGCTTGCCTGCTCTGGCTCACCATGCCGAATCCGCTCCAGCGTGTAGTCCTGCAGTGCCCGATAGTAAGTCACGCCAGCCGGATGGCCGAACATCGAGGTCAGGATACCCAATTGGTCCAGCAGGGCCGAGCCGCGCAGCGGGGCCGGATTTGCTTCCCGCAGCTTTCCAACTTCCGCAGCCAGTGTTCGGGCTTGATTGGAGAGGCGTATGGTCTGGCGCATGCGCTCCGGCTCGAAGGGCACGCCCAGTTCCGTTGTCAATCCGTCTACCAACTGCTGCAACTGGGCCGTCAGGTACTCCACAGCCGTCTCATCTTCGCCCTGGGGTACATCCAAGAAGAAGAAAGGGCGGCTCTGGGCGTGGGCAGTGCTGGCCAGCATCTGGCTGGTTACGTCGCAGGTGTTGGAAGTAGCGACATAAGCCTCGGCGCGGGGATAAAGTCCAGCGGCGCGCAGGCCGGCCGCGCTGCGGTGGACGGTGCACAGGTCGACCGGGTATCCCTGGGCCTCGGCTCCTTCCACCCCCAGGCGACTCAAACCCAATGAAGCCGCAAGGCCGGCCCATGTCTCGGCGTAGAAGGGCACCAACCCCAGGCCCCAGATCAGCTCACAGGGGACAAAGATGTTGGTCCAAACCACAGGGGTGGCGTGATCGGCGTAGGTCTGTTGTGCTAATTCCAGGAAAAAGTCTGACGACACCTGGTCATGGGGCTTGTATGTCACTCCCCGAGTTAGCGCCGCCCGCGCCAGCCGCAGGCCCAGACGGGAATGCATCAACCACTTCAAAGCGCCGATTTTCAGATGGTCTCGCGTTGGCCGTCCGTCGACGACGATCCGTTTCAACATTTCCCCCTCCCTATAAGCCCCGTCTCAGCTAGTGCCCCATCAAAGTGATCTTGATAGACCCGATTCAGCCGCCATGGGCGTGGCCTTGGTACATCATAATCTCTGTCACGGGTACTAGCAGACCTTTGGAGACAGTCATCCCCCATTCAACATTTCCAGGAATGCTTCCACCCGTGTGCGGTGTTGCCCGCTGACTCCGTCGTCCTCCAGTTCCAGAAGTAAAACAGGTACGCCCAACCCTTCCAGGTGCGTCTTCAGGATAGGAAACTCGGCCAGGTAGAGGTCGCAGAACTTGCTATAGGCGCAGATAGCGGCCTGGATGTCACGCTCAGCGACCAGTTGGCTGAGATAAGCCAGACGGTGGGGCAGGTCACGCATTCGAGGCCCCGGTGGTTTTGAGAGATAGGCACTAGCCAAAGCAGATAGGGTTCCCTCCATAGTTTTCGCCTCGGCTGGCACCGGCTCCATCAAGTCTCGCTCATCCAGATCCGAGTCTTCGGCCACGACTCGCGCGCCACGTGCTTCGACCAGGCGCACCAGGCCGGCCGGGACAGCCAGTTCACCCAGCAAGAGCAGGCGACGGGATGGC
>JAHELX010000896.1 GCA_024643945.1 Anaerolineales bacterium | reverse complement strand
CTGAAAATGCCGGGTATGAACGGTATTCAAGCCACCCGCAAAATCAGTGATGCGTATCCCCAGGTCAAAGTTCTGGTGCTGACCACCTATGGCGCCGATGAGTGGGTCTTCGATGCCATCCGCAGCGGTGCCGCAGGCTACCTGCTCAAAGGGACTCCGCGCGATGCTTTGATTGTGGCGGTGAAGGGCACCGCCGCAGGAGAAACCCACGTCGATCCCGCCGTGGCGGGCAAGCTGTTCAGCCGCATCGCTCAGCAAAGTGCGCTTTCTTCGAATACAACCATCGCGGATGCGCTCAGCCAGCGGGAGTTGGACGTGCTGCGCCTGCTGGCCCGCGGCCTGAGCAACGCCGAAATCGCCCAGCGGCTGCACCTCAGTGAGGGGACGGTGCGTAACTACGTCAGCGGGATCCTGACCAAGCTGGAGGTCTCAGACCGCACCCAAGCTGCTGTGCTGGCGTTACGCCATGGGCTGGTGGATTCGAGCGACATCTGAGCCGGACTCGAATAAGTCGTCATAGGAGGAATTTCTGTGCCAAGCCTGACCGAGCACGACCTTGTCATCCGCAACGGAGTGATCTACAATGGCCTCGGGGGAACCCCTTTTGTCGGGGATGTGGCCATTGACGGAGATTCTATTGCAGCCATCGGAATCCTGAACAGTGTCAAGGGGCGGACGGAGATAGACGCCACCGGGCTCGCCGTCGCCCCCGGCTTCATTAACATGCTCAGTTGGGCCAACGTGTCGCTCATCGAGGATGGTCGTTCCCAGAGCGACATTCGCCAGGGGGTAACCCTGGAAGTCCTGGGTGAGGGCTGGTCTATGGGGCCTCTGGCGGAGGCCATGAAAGAGGAAACGCTGGAACAGCAGGGTGACATCAAATATGATATCGAATGGACCACGCTCGATGAATATCTCCAGCACCTGGTTCGGCGGGGAGTTTCCCCCAACGTTGCCTCCTTTGTGGGAGCGACCACGGTGCGCATCCACGTCATGGGATACGAGGATCGCCTTCCCACATCAGACGAATTAGAACGCATGCGCGGGCTGGTCCAGCGGGCGATGGAGGATGGAGCCGTGGGTCTTTCATCGGCTCTCATCTACAGCCCCGCCTGTTACGCCGCGCCGGACGAATTAGTCGCCCTGGCCGAGATCGCGGCCAGATACGATGGCCTATACATCTCTCACATCCGAAACGAGGGAGGTCGCTTACTCGAGGCGATCGACGAGTTGATCGAGATGGCGCGCAGAACCGGGGTCGCGGCCGAGATATATCACCTGAAGGTATCAGGCCAGTCGAACTGGCACAAGCTCGATCAGGCGATCGCTAAGATCGAGGCGGCACGTGCCGAGGGACTACGTATCACTGCCGACATGTACACTTATCCTGCTTCTTCGACCGGCCTGGATGCCACCATGCCTCCCTGGGTCCAGGAAGGGGGACACCGGACCTGGATAGAGAGACTGAAGGACCCGGCTATCCGGGAGCGGGTTAAGCAGGAAATGGTCACGCCTGGCGACGGATGGGATAACTCGTATCTCGCCGCCGGCTCGCCGCAGAACATCCTCCTGGTCAGATTCAAGAACGACGCGCTCAAGCCTCTCACCAGCAAGACCTTGGCCGAGGTCGCTGCCCTGCGTGGCACATCGCCAGAAGAGACGGCGATGGACCTGGTGATCGAAGACGATAGTAACGTCGGCTGTGTTTTCTTTACCATGTCGGAGGAGAACATTCGCCGGCAGATTGGCCTCCCATGGGTCACCTTTAGCTCCGACAGTGCTTCGCTGGCCTCAGAGGGTATCTTTCTCAAATCAAGCACCCATCCCCGCGCCTACGGCACCTTTGCTCGCCTGCTGGGCAAGTACGTCCGCGAGGAGGAGGTGATCTCCCTGGCAGACGCCATCCGACGCCTGACCTGGCTACCGGCTCAAAATCTCAAACTTCAGCGGCGGGGAGCACTGAGCGTTGGCTACTTTGCAGACGTGGTCGTCTTCGATCCGGACACGATTCGGGATCATGCGACGTTCGATAAACCACATCAATACGCGACGGGAATGGGCCATGTGTTGGTCAATGGCACGCCGGTGCTCCAGGATGGCGAGCACACCGGTGCCACGCCGGGGCGCGTCGTGCGCGGCCCTGGCTGGAAGGGTTGGAAACCGGGCAGATAGAGGTGAAAGGGCAATGTTGAACATCCAGGCTTTAGAACAATACATTGAAGAACAAATGCAAGCCGCGCATGTCCCCGGGCTGGCCCTCGCCGTGGTTCAGGATTTGGAAGTGATCTATAGCCGGGGCTTCGGAATTACCAGCGTGGAGGATGGTGGGCTGCCGGTGACACCCCAGACCCTCTTTCGCATCGGTTCTATCACCAAATCGATGACGACTACGGCAATCATGCGCCTGGTGGAAGTGGGCAAGCTGGAGCTCGACCGCCCGGTGCGAGACTATGTTCCCTGGCTCTCGTTCAGCCAGGAGGGCGCCGCAGGGCAGATCACACTGCGCAGGCTCCTGAGCCACACGGCCGGGCTGCCCACCTCCCACACGCGCTTTGGCCGCCGCGCTCCAAGTGGATTGGAAGAATACGTTCGGCAAGATGTACCCCAGTATCCCTTCGTGGCCCCGCCT
>JAHELX010000196.1:7752-9683 GCA_024643945.1 Anaerolineales bacterium | reverse complement strand
CGCTGCAGCATGGCGGTACGAAAACGCGCGATGGGCGCGTAATGTTGCACGCGACAGGTCATCACAAACCGGTGACGCGCATACTCCTGAATGAATCGGTTGAGATCGCGCCGCACTTCCGGTTGACTGCTCATCTCATTCAGGCCGTCCATCAGAAAGACAAAGCTGCGAGCGGGGTAGGTGTCGGGATCTTGTGCCCGCAAGAGGGCCGCCAGGTCTTCCCTGGACTCAAATTCGGGGATTCCATAGCTGTGCAAAGACTCGAGGATCAGATCTTCTACCCGCCGCTCGGGTGTGAGCATATTCAACTTAATGAAGAAGGGGACAACGGCCAATCCGTTTGGCTCTGTCATGGCCTCCAAACCCTCATTAGCCAGGTCGAACACCATACGTCTTAGCATCGTTGTCTTGCCGGCACCCGCTTCACCCAACACAACCACGCGCTGGTCGTCGGCGATCAGTTGACGCGCGTCTATTGGCGTTTGGCGAATGAGACTATGCCCCTCCAGGGCGAAGCGGCGCAGCGGCGACACCAGTTCCTGGGGATCCCGGATCCGGGTCTCCAGCCGCCGCCGACTGATTTCCATCAATATTTCTACCACAGAGGGAGCGACCTGCGAAACGGTCCCCAAAGAGGGACGGTTGAGCACCAGGAAATGGGAGGGCTGAGTAGTGCGGACCGATGCAGTGCGCGGTACGCTCTGCAACAGGGCAATCTCACCGAAGAAGTCTCCCGGCCCCAGAGTCGAGACTACCACCTCGTTGCCCAATGCATCAGGAACCAGCACTTCTACCTGGCCCGAGGAGATGATGTAGCACGTAACGCCAGGTGTGCCGCGCTCAAAAATGGTTTCCCCAGCCTCGCAAAATTTCGTCGTAGTGGTAGCTCGCCGAAGTTGAGCCATCTCGTCGTCGGTCAAAGTATGGCGTGGCGGTGCCAGCTTCACCGTATCAGCGGCACGCACCGCCTTGAGCGGTAGATAGAGATCACGCCAGACAGCATAGTCAGGGGCTTCCACCACTGCCTGAAGGTAACGCAACAGAGGCGGCAACTGGGAACGCAGCCCTTCCAGTTCCTCCCTTGCGTCTTCGCTTACCGTATACTCGCCTACCGTCGAGGGGAAAGGGAGCAGCATCTTCTTGCAGCTCCAAAAATCGGGGGCAGAGTGGGCGAGTCGGGTGACAAACGCATTGGGACCCCAAATGACCACTGGCTGCTCAATTGTGTTGAAGTCATCCCGCAAGAAATTCAGCAAGTAGAGGAACCGGGCTTCTTGTACTTCGTTGTATTTCTCAATTCCGTGAACGAAGATAGCAATGGACTTGAACTTGCCGGTGAATTCCAGGTTTTTGAAACGAGCTTGTTCGGTCAAGTCGCGCAAGGCACGCACCAAGTTCAGATCCTTGTCCGTCACCTCGTAGGGATACAAATAGATTCCCTCGTCAGCCAATCGATGCTTAAAGTAAGTAAAGAGTTGCCGACGCAGGTCAAGATCATCACACTCTGCCACAGCCAGCCCGCCCAATTTGCTCGTGCGGAGCATGGTCAACATGGCATGCACCTGCTCCGGGAAGCGAGTAGCAAACTCGTCGGAGCGGCCAGGTGACTCAAAGATATGGGGGCTGGAATGTGGATTTACGTCAGCCATCGTTATCCTGTTACCCGGGCACCAACCAACAATGCTTCGCCCAGGGTCCCTCGCAGCAATTTTCGCACAAGGAAATACACGTCGAACCGCCCTTTGCCGTCAGGACAATAAAGGACGCACCACGATTTCAGGTGGCGTATGTTCACTTCGGCGCGGCCTTTGGTACGATCAACCTGACGCGGCCACCTGTAACCGTCGTGCCTCAGCATTCGGTAATGTTTTCTTTTAAACTTGCTATTTTGACAATATGTCTACTTTGCAGGATTATAGCATTAAAGATAG
>JAHELX010000196.1:0-7652 GCA_024643945.1 Anaerolineales bacterium | reverse complement strand
CAGGTGTGGAAGCGACCCGTCGCATCAAAGCGGAAGTTCCTGAGGTGGCTGTGCTGGTGCTCACTGCCCACGACGACGATGAGTATGTCTTCGCATTGCTCCAGGCGGGTGCGAACGGTTACCTGCTGAAGACGGCCGAGACGGAAGAACTGGTCAAAGCCATCCGCACCGTGGTGGCGGGACAGTCGGCACTGGACCCAACAGTAGCTGGCAAGGTGGTCGCGCAATTTGCCAGTGGCCGACCACTGCCTGACACCCTGGCTGACGTCAAAGACGAATACGATGGTCTCACCGAGCGAGAGCTGGAGATTCTGAGATTGGTAGGCAAAGGGCTGACCAACAAGGAGATTGGCCAACAGCTTTATATCAGTGATCGGACGGTCCAGGCTCACCTTTCGAATATTTTCTCCAAGCTAGATGTCGGCTCCCGGACCGAAGCTGTGATGCATGCTGTCCGACGGGGTTGGATCCCAGCCGGAGAAGGAGACTGATGCTTAACCTATATCGATCGCCGCTCTGGAGACGTGCAGGCGCACTCCTTCTAATGCTCACCCTCGTGCTGGGAGGGTGCGCCCCAAACCCGGTTGCTCCGGCCAGGGAGGCGCGAGGCGATGTCCCTCCCCCCAACCCGCGCATCTCGTCTGAACCTGTCACTTTGAATGTGTGGTTGGACCTTGACTTTGTAGCAACCGATCCCCTGTTTCGCGAAATGGCTGAAGACTTCGAACGTGCCTACCCGAATGTCAACGTGAACATCCATGCCTTCGTGCGCGAAACGATGCCGGGCAAGGTGCGCGCTGCCCTGCAAGTGGGCGACCCTCCAGACCTGGTGCAGGGACATGTCTTTGCTATGGCTGCCCAGGGGTTCGCCGAACCCCTCGACGACCTGTGGGCTGAATGGGGTGCCCAAGCTCAGTTTATGCCGCAGGCCATGGGCGAGGTGACGTGGGACGGGGTGAAATACGGCGTTCCCCTCGATATCTACACCCTGGTGTTGATCTACAACAAGGCTCATTTTGAAGAGGCCGGCTTGCCTTATCCCGACGCTGGCTATACATGGCGGCAATTTGCTGAAGACGCAGCGACCCTTACCCGCGCCGATGGGTCACGCTATGGATTGGGATTCACCGTCGAACCGTGGTATGTGTTCGCCTGGCTGACCGAAGCCGGTGGTGACCTGATGACTGGAGATGCCTTCATCGGCTATCACTTTATTCTGGACGTCCCCAATAACATCGAAGCTCTCCGTTTTCTTACTTCTATGGCCCGCAATGGCTACGGGCCATTGCCGACTTCGCGTCCGCGCGACTATGAAGATGCGCGCAAGCTCTTTTTGAAGGGTCAAATTGCCATGTTCTTCGGTACTCCTGGGGATATTCACTACATTCAAAGCCAGTCTCCCGACTTTCCCCTGGGAGTGACCGAGTTACCGGAAACCCCGGCTGGCGCCGGGGCGGCCTCGGCGCTGGGCAGCACCGGGTTCTTTGTACCCCGAGGCGCCCGGAACCGCCAAGTCGCCTTTGAGTTTATGAAATGGGCAACCAGCGACCGCTACGCGCTGCCGATGGCCCGCCGCCTGGGACGTTATCCGGCACGTGCATGGCTGCAAACCACGCCACACTTTGCCGGCAACCCACTGCTCAAACCGTTTTTGACCCAACTTGACGCGGCGCGACCTTATCACCTGGATGCTTTTCCCGAAGTGGAACGCGCCTTTGCCGACGCTATCAAAGCTGCATTTTACGGTGCCGACCCGGCCGACGCGCTCCATGCGGCGCAAGAACAGGTGCCCCAGCGCTCGGCCGGCGCTGGTCAGCCATAAAGGTAACATCATAATGACTAGTGCCCCATCAAAGTGATTTTGATAAGTTAGATTCGGCCTCATGGGCGTAATCTGTATCATATCATAATCCCTGTAATGGGGTACTAGAGCGAGATACTGAAGGTGTTAAATGTCCAACGCATCACCCGGCTTTTGGGCTAACTTATATGAGCGCTGGGCCAGTCTGCGTGTGCAGGCCCTGCTTTTCACCATCCTGCCGCTGGCCATCATGCTGGCCCTGGCCGCAGGCTCAATATTTTATGCTTACCAGCAGGTCGCCGAAAAGTTAGCTCTTAGCCGAGACCAGGAACTGGCCCGTATGTCAGCCGACCGACTGTCGGAGAATATGACCGGCTTCGTGCGCGTGCTAACCACGATCTCCAACCTTGACATCGTACGCAGCGGTGACCCGGCTCAGCAAAAGAACGCCCTCACTCAAGCCCGGGACCTGCTCCTGGACTTCGACGGCGGCGTTATCGTACTCAATACCGACGGTATCGTGACTGTCACGGAAGATTATCGCCCTGACCTGCTAGGCCAGGACTTTTCAAGCCGCCCCTATTTCCAAAACACCCGAGCCCTGCGGTCATTCACCTTCTCCGACATCATTCAGGAGTCGGGATCCGGCGAAGATATCATCGTCGTGGCTGTGCCGATCATTTCGCAGGAGGGCACTTTTCAGGGGGTACTGGCCGGCCGCTTTTATGTACGCTTTCAACGCATTGGCGAAGAAATCCAGAAGCTACAAGTCAGCGATGTGGGCGAAGCCTACCTCATTGATCGCAACGGCCGCGTCATCTATCACCCTGATTACTCACTCATCAGTGCTGACTTCAGCCAACGCACCTCAGTCTTCAATCTCATGCGGGGCGAACACGAGGGAGCACTCATCATCCAGGAACCAGGCAAAGCACGCCAGGTGGTCGGCTACGCCATCGTTGACGTGACAGGCTGGGGACTGGTGATCCAGGAACCGTGGACTGACGTAGTAGCCCCCGCCCGTATCTCGCTGCAACCAATCATATTGGCCCTACTCATTGGGGTAGGGTTGGTCACGGTCATCGTCTCGTGGGGAGTCCAGCGGGTCATCCGCCCCGTTGCTGAACTGGCCGCCCGCTCCCGGCGAGTCGCTGCCGGTGATTACGCGGCAGCGCAGGTGAGGCCCAGCGCCATCCGCGAACTACGCGACCTGGGCAGCGCTTTCAACGAAATGGTGGAACAAATCGCCCGCTATCAAGCTGGCCTGCGCCAATACGTGGCCGCGATCACCCGCACTCAGGAAGAGGAACGCAAACGCATTGCCCGTGACCTGCACGACGACACCGTCCAATCCCTCATCGCCATCGGCCAGCGAGTGGAGTTAGCGCGCGAGACAGTTGCCGAGGATCCTGAAGAGGCCAGGGAACAACTGCGCGACCTACGCAAGATGGTTACCACCACTATCGACAGCGTGCGCCAGTTCAGCCGGGACCTGCGCCCGACTGTCCTGGAAGACCTGGGTCTGGTGCCCGCCCTTCAGTATCTGGTCAATGAGCTCAGCCAGCAAGACACGATCGATGTAGCGTTAAACGCAGAAGGTACGACGGAAGGGCTACCTCCGGATATGGAAGTGACCATCTATCGTATTGTTCAAGAGGCTCTGACCAACGTCCGTAAACATGCCCGGGCATCGCACGCGCAAGTGCATGCCCAGTTTCTGCCAAGCCAAATCATAATCACTATCGAAGACAATGGGAGTGGCTTTATCCTGCCCGAAGAGACTGCCGAGTTAGTCAACGTGGGCAGCCTCGGATTGATGGGACTAAAAGAGCGAGCGCAACTCTTCGGGGGGCAGATGGCTATCACCTCTCAAATCGGGCAAGGCACAACAGTGCAAGTAGTGTTACCTCGCAATCCGCGCCCCTCAAAGCTTCGTGCTTATGGGTCCAACAAATAACGCTTGCCAAGTCATGCATTATGACAAATCTAAGCGTAATGGCGTACGCCATAGCGTACAAAGAATAGGCGGCTTAACTGATGTAAGCAACGCGGCGTTAGGTTATACTTGAATGTGGTCGTTTCGCAGATATACCAATCGCCATTTAAAAGGAGCAGAGAAGACAGTTATGGAGTTCCTGCTGGTATCAGTGCTAATATTGATGCTGATCGCAGTAGCATATGCTCAATGGCAGCGCGGCGTTGTACGCACAATCGGGAAACTCTCACTGGATGAAGAAGAAACAGATCAAACGGTAAGATAAGTTGTCAGCCGGTACAACAGATCAAAGGGACGTCTACGAGTTGGCCTATGTCCCGCTCGTCAAGTTCTGTCGCATCTTGACACCCCGCCCCGTCGGCCATCAGTCAGCGACCAAAGCCGACAGACGGGGTTTTTGGGCTTCTTCAGGTAACTCGAGGCGTTCTTTGATTAGGGCCATCTTGCTCATCCTGGCGGCCTCATTGTTGGTAATCGGTTGCCAGCCGCCGCAAGTCCCGGATTATGAGGCCACGCCGTCGCCCTCGGCAGTGCGGATAGCCTATCTGGATGGCAAAAGCCTCAACATCATGCGGACCGACGGCACTGACATCACCCTAATGGCCCGTGATCTGCAGCCCACTGAATGCGCCCCCTACTACGTCTCGCCTGACGGTCATTGGATAGCCTACCAACAAGTGGACGATGGTTTGTGGGTGGTGCCTACTGGCGGCGAGGCGCCCACTAAGCTGAATGACGGGATGGTTGGCTCCGTCTCCTGGTTCCCCGACAGTAGCGGCGTAGTCTACACGCTAAATGACGATGTCTACGCTCAATGGCTCGATGCCTCTCAGCCGCCCCAGCCATTGGCAGCCGGTGGTCGACGTTACCTATTCCCCACCTGGTCACCTGACGGCAAATATATTGCTTTCCTGGAAACGACACCTGATCCCAATGTTTTTAACGTTATTCTGATCCAATCCGATGGCACCGGCTGGCGCACCCTGGGCAGCACCGCTCCTCAGCCAAGCGAACGGCGCTTGTGTCCTGACATTGTCGCCTGGTCCCCCGATAGCACTCGCTTTCTTGTAGATTTCGGGGAGCCGGCCTTTGCTTTCTATGTGGCAGGAGGGAGCCCCGTCCAGATGGGAGCTGGATCGGCTCCGACCAATCACGCCTGGTCTCCCGATGGACGCAACCTGACGTATCAGGATGAGTTGAATCGCCTTTGGCTGGCCAAAGCCGACAGTAGCGGACAAAAGCTATTGACCGATTTCCCAGTAAATCAGGCAGTCTGGTCCCCACAGGATAGCCAGGTGGCTTACATTGCGCATCGCGGCGACGATGCAACTCTTGAAATCGTCGACGTCGATACCGGGGAAACGCGTTCGCTCACCGCTGACGACAACTACATGGAAAGTGACTCACACTGGACGCCCGATGGCAATTTCATCATCTTCGTCCGTCACACTCTTCATGGGCCGTCAACTGCCGACGAGGGACAAGGGTCGGCCGGCATCTGGCGCGCTGCGGCGGACGGATCCACTCCGCCACGGCGCCTGACGTTGACTGGAGACGCAGTCCAGGTGTTCGCCATCCGATAACCTCTCATGCACAACTTACCCCATTGTCCTCCTGTAATCCCATAGGTCCGCTTCCAAGAGCGGGCTTTTTAATGTCTATTCTCCCCGCACTCAAGCACAGGGACGTCCTTGCCTTTTTAGACGGCTTCTAAACATAACAGTTTTAACTTGACATATGATTTAATTCAAGGTATAATACATGTGAACATAATCAGATTCCATAATGAGGTAGGCTCCCTCACAGGAGGTGTTAGCTATGTCCCTTCGAGTCGTGATTACCCTGACCCTGGTCGCCATTCTGTTGCTTCCCGTATCCATAGCCTTCGCCGGTGGCGAAACGGAGACGACTCTCCGCATCACCATCAGCCCGATTAATGGGGAGCCGGGCACTGACATCGCCGTCACCGGTGAAGGGGCGAAGCCCGACATACCGGTGAAGGTGATGATCGGGACCAATGGCGACACCGGAGAAGGCTCTATCGCCGAAGTCGAGGCTAACCCAGCCAGCGATGGTACTTTTTCGGCCACCATTGCCGTCCCTGAAAACACGGCAGATGGGAGTTATGCTGTCCGCGCCGAGCAGCGCAACCAGAGTGGTGGCCTAATACAATACTGGTGGGTGGGCTTTCGAGTCGGCGGTGGCGAGGCGTTGCTACCTGTAACCGGTACACTGCCTGGTACCTCGATCAGCGTAACAGCCGCCCTGGCCGCGCTCTTGGTGGCAGGGCTGGCAGTTCAGGGCGTGCGTCGCGCACTCCGGCGATAGCAGGTGCCCTCTTCAGAATGGAGCCCGGCATAGATTTGTGTTCAAAGCTGTGCCGGGGCGTATATCCTTCTCCCCAATGCGGAACGGAGTAGGGGTAAGGCATCCCTGAAAATGGATGTTCGGAACCGCAGCTCTGGTCCGGGTGAAGATACCCACCCGACAAGAGTCCTCTTGTGGAATGTTTCGCCCTTACCTCTGGGAATTTGCTCCAAAGTTCAAACACACCCTCCCGCAGGTTTTGACTGAACAAGCTGCGATTTTTAGTAGCAACCTGCCCCGTGGGGGGGCTTTGCTCCGGGAGGGTTCGCCCCGAAATCCAAACACACCCCCGTCCTCTGTAGTGGCTTGGCATGACTCTTTAAACCTGGTATAATGCAGGCTATTACCTATTAGCAAGGGGAAAAGGAGTGACCATGCAGGTTCGTCTGTTTGCGACTTTGCGCCAGACTGCAGGCAAAGCCGAGGTAGAAGTGCCAGAAGCCGAAGGTAACACTGTGAGAACAGTGTTGACGCGGCTGGTGGACACTCATCCTGACCTGGAACCTGAGGTCTTCGACAGCGATGGACATTTGCAAAGCCACATCCATATTATGGTGAACGGGCGAGATATCCGGTTTTTAGATGGTCTGGACACCCCAGTCCAGGCCAGCGACCAGATGTGGATCTTCCCACCTGTCGGGGGCGGTGCCCCGGGAGCCCAGCAGCCGTCCGATGAGCCAGCCTCAGCCGCCGAGGAAGACCTGACCCATGTCACGCTCAAGTTCACCGGCAACGTGCGGGGGCGTATGGGCCGTGACCGCATGGAGTTCGCCTTCGCCGGCCACACCTTGGGCGCCCTATTGAACGACCTCTTCGCCCAGTACGACTTGCGGGATCTCATTCTCGAGGAAGGAAAGGTTCGACCCTGGGCACGAGTGGCGGTCAATGGTCGTTTCTCCTACCTGATCGGCGACATGGAGGCACCCATCCACGATGGCGATATGGTGGTTCTGATGCATCCTTATGTGGTGGCCTTCTAAATACAAACTGCCAAATAGAAACCGGGTTCCTTGGAGGAACCCGGTTTCTATTTATGATCTGATCCGACTGCGGCGAGCTAGGGGATAATCTCCAGCTCCTTCAGCTTCTCCTCGGGGACCACACCGTTCTTCCAGCCACGCTTCTCGTAGTATTCGGCCAGCATCTGGTCTAACTCGCAAACCTGGCCCTCAGAGCCAGGCCCGGTAGCAGGCTCCTTCAGGAAGCGCTCCGGCAGGTAGTCGGAGCCCTCACCAAAGCCGACCAGGTTGTTGTAGTAGCGCTCGAGGTTAAAGGTTCGCTCGCCGACCTTGAGCAAATCGTCGACCGTGTAGGTCACGCCGGTCATTGCCGAGAGCTGAGCGGCAAAAGCATCTAAGGACTCAGCAAAGGTGGCGAACTTGCAAACGTCCAGGCAATCGGTCATCGCATGGACGTTCTGGAAAATTACCGTCAGCTCACCTTTGCCCTTCCACTCCAGCGGGTCGGTCACCTCCCCTGGCCCAAGGA
>JAHELX010000195.1:4753-9702 GCA_024643945.1 Anaerolineales bacterium | reverse complement strand
GCTCCTGAGCCACACGGCCGGGCTGCCCACCTCCCACACGCGCTTTGGCCGCCGCGCTCCAAGTGGATTGGAAGAATACGTTCGGCAAGATGTACCCCAGTATCCCTTCGTGGCCCCGCCTGGCAAGCTATACTCCTACAGCAACCCCGGCATCCGTATAGCCGGCTACATCGCCGAGGTGGTCAGTGGCCAGCCCTATATGCAGTTGATGCAAGAGTTGGTTTTTGACCCGCTGGAGATGAAGCGCACCACCTTCGATCCAACTGTGGCCATGACCTATCCCCTGGCGCAATCCCACGACCTGCACGACGACGGTACGCTGAGCGTACAACATCGTTATGCCGACGACACGGGCGGCTATCCCTCGGGTGCGGTCATCTCCACGGCGATGGACCTGACCCACTTCGCCATCATGCAGATGAACCACGGCTGCTTTCGGGATAGACGTATCCTGTCAATCGAGTCGGTTGCGGAAATGCATAGGATCGAGGTAGACAAGTACACCGCCTCCAGCTCCGGTTATGGGCTGGCCCTGGACATAGATCGCTACAAGGGGATGCGGCGTGTGGGACACGAAGGCTCTATCAGCACCTTCGGCAGCAGGTTGGTGATGGTGCCCGAAGCAGGCACTTCCGTCGTGCTCATGTTCAACCGTTCCTCCGGCTTTTGGACCAAGGCCGAGGCAATCAGCGATAGAATTCTAGATCAAGTGCTTAATCTGCCGAAAGAAGCTTCCCAACCGAGGACCATCGAGCCGGATCATTCACTGTGGCCGCTGTACACCGGAGCCTACCTGGGAGACTGGCGGGGATTGGCCATCGTGGGAATAGAAGATGGCCAACTTACGCTCAATTGGAACGGGGAGGCGCTGCCCCTGAGCGCTATCCGGGAGGATTTGTACTTCAGTCGTAGGCCCGGCAACGGCGAGACGGTTTCGGTGGGCTTTATTCCGGAAGCTGGGGAGCCGATGCAGTACATCCAGGCCAACAGTTCGCCGTGCCGGCGCATCCAATATGATACCACCTGGACCTCTGCTCCCGAAACCTGGCAGGCTTACACCGGCAGGTACACCGGTGTGGAGGAGTTCGCCGTCCGTGTTGAGGAGCATCAACTCTTCGTTTACTCGGAAGACGTGGACAAGGAAATGCCCTGCGTCCCGCTGAGCAATACCTGCTTTGCCTGTGATGTGGGCCTCCTCGAATTTCACGTCGCCGACGACGGCACGGTGCCGTCACTCAGACTGGGAAAGGTTTACACCCTCAATCGTATGCCGAATTCCCTCACTAGGCTATAGCTTTGCAGGTCCTCTCGAGCTACATATCCGGACACATCTCACTATTCCCGTGACTTGACAAATCGTCGGAGTTAAGGCATAATATCGTATAAGATATACGATGTATGAGATACTAGATTTGATATATCAAATATCACCTGGAATTCAGTATGCCCAAGTCTTATACTCTACAAAAGGTCGATACCTCCCTCTCCCTCAAAGACAAAGCGTACGCTGCCATCAAAGACGCCATCCTGACCCTTGAACTGGAGCCTGGTACTCCTCTGGTGGAGAGTGATCTGGCCGACCAGCTTGGTATTAGTAAAACGCCTGTGCGCGATGCCCTGCAAGAGCTGGAACGCGATGGCCTCGTCACTCGCCTCCCTTTCAAAGGGACCTATGTCACCGAGGTGACGGAAAGAGATTTGCGGGAGATCTTTCAACTTCGAGCTGTGTTGGAAGGGCTAGCCGCGCGTCTCGCTGCCTCCCTGCTTACCCCTCAGGAGTTGGACGAACTCGATCACATTCTCTCTGCCGCTGAGGACGCTCTGGCAAAGGGAGATCTAGCCCGTTGCTCCAAACTGGGTAAGAGTGTCCATGATGCCATTATCGACAAGGCTGATAATGAACGATTGATCTCAATGATCCGCAATCTGGATGAGAGCCTCCTGCGCTTTCGAGCGCTTTCCGACCGGACGAGCGGGCGATTAGACAAATCGCTTAGAGAACATCGCCGGATCCTGGATGCACTGCGCCGTCAGGATGCACACGCCGCAGAGCAAAGCGTGCGCGACCACCTGCATAGTGTCCTGGAGAGTCTTGGCGGCTAAACCAGCTTTAAAGAACGAATGTTTCAGTGATCTGTGTGACCGAGGAGGGTCGCCATGGGGCTCAACGGTGGCCAGCTCGTGGTGGGAATGCTGAAGGCCTATGGAGTCCGCCACGTTTTTGGCGTGCCCGGCGACACCGGACTAGCCTTCTACGACGCTCTGGAACGAGCTGCGCGGCGAGGGGAGATCACTCACGTGCTGGCCCGGGATGAGCGTTCAGCCGCTTACATGGCTGACGTTTATGCACGGGTCAGCTTCCGCCCGGGCGTCTGTGAGGGACCCAGTGGGGCCGGAGCGACTTACCTGGCCTCCGGCCTGGCGGAGGCCCAGGCCTCTTCGATCCCGGTCATTGCCCTGACCTCGGATACGCCCGTGGACCTGGAGGATCGCAATGTCCTCACCACCCTGGATCAACCCGCCCTATTTGCCCCCATCACCAAATGGACTTCGCTGGTGAAGAAAGCCGGACGTATCCCTGACACCATGCGTCAAGCCTTCCGTATCGCCACCAGCGGCCGTCCCGGTGCGGTGCAAATCACGCTACCTATGGACGTGCTGGCTGGCGAAACGGATGATCTTCCACTCTATGCCGAGGAGGCGTGCCGGTCCTATCCCGCATACCGTACCCGTCCTGACCCAGCATGCGTCGAGCAGGCAGTCAACCTCTTGCTCCACGCCAGGCAACCAGCCATTGTTGCCGGCGGCGGAGTTGTTTCCTCTCAAGCCTGGCCCGAGCTCACGACCCTGGCCGAGTTGCTGAGATCGCCCGTAGGCACCTCTATTTCCGGTAAAGGGGCCATAGCAGAGGATCATCCCCTCAGCCTGGGAGTGGTTGGCAGCAACGGCCGGCGACCTTACGCCAACGCCTTCTTGCAAGCCGCCGATTTGATCTTATACGTCGGTTGCAAGACAGACTCGGTGACCACTGCTGGGTGGACATTGCCAGATTTGCCTGCCCAGCAAACCATTCTACATCTGGATATAGACCCGGCTGAGATCGGTCGGAATTATCCCCCCATCGTCGGCCTGGTAGGCGATGCCAAGCTGGGTCTGGCGGACCTGGTGACAGCGGTCCGGGCGCGGGGAGATGTGTCTCGCCCTGACCCCCTGGCGGGAATGCAGCGTGAGGTCTCTGACTTCTGGACCGATTTCAAGACGAGAGCGACCGTTCTTACTACCCCTATCAAGCCACAGCGGGTGATCTGGGCGTTGGCCCGGCTGCTGCCGGCTGATAGCATTGTGGTCGTGGATGCAGGTACCCCCACACCCTTCACCGCTGCTTACCTGCGCTCGCCCTCTGGACGACGGGTGATCATTCCGCGAGGGCACGGCGGCCTCGGATACGCCATCCCCGGCGTGCTGGGCGCCAAGTTGGCCGAACCGGGCGCCACGGTTGTAGGGTTGATGGGTGATGGGAGCTTTGGCATGAGCGCCGGTGAGTTGGAGACCGTGGCACGGTTAGGGTTGCCGGTAACCCTCATTCAGTTCAACAATGCCTGTTTCGGTTGGATCAAGGTCAGCCAGGAGCTGTTCTACGACGGGCGCCATTTCGGCGTAGATTTCAGAGCCGAAACCGATCACGCCGCCATAGCCCGTGGGTTTGGGTTGCAAGGGGTGCGGGTAGAGGACGCGACAGAGATGGAGCCGGTGCTTCGCAAAGCCTTGGCATCCGATCGCCCTACCTTCATTGACATCGTGACTGAGTGTGGAACCACCAATCTGCCGCCGGTAGAAAAGTTTTACCGGGCGAGTCAAGCCAGGAGCAGGTAACTATGGCTCGGCCAGAGCGTTGTGGCAAGCCGGGTAGTCAGAGACGTGATGTGCTGTCTAAATTGAGCCGGAAGCCGTAAGAGCCCAGTGAACCAGCTTACCAGGGTGACGTGGGGGTAAATGTGTCAGCCAGGAGCTTCGTATTACCAGGTTCTCTCTCCTTCCTGAGTATAGTGGTGCTATTGGCCACTTGCGCTAAGCCAACAGTTCCAGACAGCTCGGCGCTGGCACCAATTACACAACAACCTAATGCAACATCGGAGATTGTTATGCAGACCAAGGGCGTCATGATAGGCAGCGTAGCTAATTTATACAGCGAGCCCAGCAAAGCCAAGGATGTCGTTACTCAGGCAATTCTAGGTACAGAACTGTCCATTATTGGAAGCCGAGATGGCTGGTTCTACGTGCGAATGCCCGACCAATACAAGGGTTGGATCGAGGCCTCCCACGTGAAAGTATATGCCCAGGATGAAGCCCGCTACCCTTCGACGCCTCAAGTAGCTGAAGTCAAGAACCTGTGTGCTTTTATCTACTATGAACCGAGCGTCACAGCCCACGAGCCAGCACTCCAGGCTACCATCGGCGCTCGACTGGAGGTGATAGAGGAACGTGAGGGCTGGGTTCGGGTGGCTTTGCCCGACAAGTCAGGGCGATGGGTGCAGGCAGGGGACGTGATCATTCGTGCGGCTGGCACCCCAAAGCCAAGAGGAAGCGCTCAAGATGTGGTGGCGATGGCCAGGCGTTTCTTGGGACTCCCTTATCTCTGGGGGGGAACAACTCCGCTGGGCATTGATTGCTCTGGCTTAGTTCAGCTTGTCTATCATCTGAATGGAGTCGATCTCTTGCGGGATGCAGACATGCAGTACACCCAAAGCGACTTAACACCGGTGGGCAAAGAAGAACTGCAGGCAGGGGATCTGTTGTTTTTCGGGGAGAATGCGATAACGCATGTGGGGATGTATATTGGCGACGGTGAGTTCATACACGCGACGACCCATGAGCAACCTATAGTTCAGATTTCGCGCCTCGATGATACACATTGGACAGCGCTTTATCGAGGCGCCCGAAGGCCGTAG
>JAHELX010000195.1:0-4653 GCA_024643945.1 Anaerolineales bacterium | reverse complement strand
GATGTATATTGGCGACGGTGAGTTCATACACGCGACGACCCATGAGCAACCTATAGTTCAGATTTCGCGCCTCGATGATACACATTGGACAGCGCTTTATCGAGGCGCCCGAAGGCCGTAGGATGTTGGCGCGAGCTGAAGGGAGGTGGAGGAAGCACAAGAATCGACGCAGGCCAAGAAAAAGGTGAAAGCTTTACCAGGAGGAGCTACGATGAAAAACACAACCAAAAACTACACACTACTGGCTCTATTGGTGACCGTGGCCTTGTTGTCCAGCTTTATGGCTGGCTGTGCACCTGCCCCGCAGCAAGCGCCGGCCGAGCAGCCAGCGGCGGCCACGGAGGCCCCACCTGCAGCGACGGAAGCGCCGGCGGCTACGGAAGCGCCTCCGGCACAGCCCAAGGTCTTTCGCGATGGTGCTTTGTTGGATGAGGACTTGAGCGGTCTCGATCCGCAAAGCGAGATGAGCCTGGCCATGTACGGCGTGGCCCGCAACATCTACAGCACGTTGGTCCGCCTGGGGTACGAGGGGGATCTAAACGTCCATCCCGACCTGGCCGAGAAATGGGACATCTCTGACGACGGCAAGGTATACACCTTCCACCTCAGGCAGGGGGTCAAGTTCCACACCGGACAAGAATTGACAGCCGACGACGTGAAATTCACCTTTGAGCGCCTCTACGATCCCGAATTGGCTTCACCAGCCCAGATGTTTGGCGCCTATATTGTGGGAGCTATGGACAAGGCGGAGGGCAAGGTCACCGAGGTGGAAGGCATCAAGGTGCTGGACAAGTACACGATCCAATTCACCTTGAGCGAGCCCTACGGTGCGTTCCTGGCCGAGCTGGTTACGCCTTCTTTGGGCATCCTCTCCAAGGAAGAGGTGGAAAAGTGGGGGAATGACTACCTGGTACATCCTTCAGGTACCGGCCCCTTCAAGCTGAAGGAGTGGGTACGTGGGGAGAAGCTGGTTCTGGAGGCCAACCAGGATTACTACGAGGGACCGCCGGCTCTGGATCAGGTTGAGATCATCGTCATCGAGGACGAAGCCACCGGCATGCTCAAGTTCGAGAACGGGGAGCTTGACGTTTACGACGTGCCCAGTGCCGATCTCGACCGCCTGACCGCCGATCCCAAGTGGAAGGATCAGATTGTCCGCGTGCCGGCCCTGGATACCTACTACTTCCAGTTGAACAACTTCTCGCCACCCCTTGACGATGTGCGCGTTCGCCAGGCCATTGCTCACGCCATTGACCGGCAGGCCATTTTGGACACAGTCATCAAGACCGGGGAACTGGCGTACACCGTCCTGCCGCCGGGTATCCCTTGCTACAATCCCGACATCGCTCACTATGACTATAACCCGGAGAAAGCCAAAGCTCTGCTCAAAGAGGCGGGGCTGGAAGATGGCTTCACTATCAATTGTGTCCAGCGTAACCAGTCGGACGTGGTAGACGCCATCGTTGCCCAACTGGCCGAGGTGGGCATCACCGTCGAACAAGAGATGGTGGAGCGCAGCGCCTTCTGGGACCTTGTCTACAAGGGCCAGGCGGACTCCTATTACCTGAGTTGGTGGGCTGATTTTGCCGATCCTCATAACTTTTTCGCCTACATCTGGCGCTCACAGCCGGAGACGGAAGAGGCCAAGAACATGTACATGAACCCCAAGATGGATGAGATGATCGACAAGGCAGCGACGACGACCGACATGGAAGAGCGCTGCCAGCTCTACCACGAGATCGAGCAGCTCGGCATCGAGCAGGACGTCCAGCGCACGTGGCTGTGGCACCTGGAGACCCTGCGCATTGTCCAGCCCCGGGTCAAGAACTTCGTGCTGCCGCCAAACGACGTGATCTTCTACTACCCCATCGATGTGGAAGAGCAGTAGGGCAGCCTGAGGTGTGGGGACGTGACACCGCGTCCCCACACCATCTTTCCGGGTTGAAGGTATGAGAGCCTATATTATACGCCGACTGTTTCAAATGATTCCTGTCATTCTGCTGGTCACTGTGATCGCCTTCGCACTGATGAACATTGTACCCGGAGATCCGGTTGTGACCATGTTGGGCCCGCGGGCAGCCTCCCAGAAAAGCCTTGTAGCACGCATCCGCCACGAATATGGACTCGATCAGCCGGTGGTCGTGCAGTACTTGCGTTTCCTGGGCGGTGTGCTGCGTGGGGATTTCGGCAGATCCTTCTTCTACAAACAGCCCGTGTTCGACCTCATCATGGAACGACTGCCGATAACGATGGCCATAGCAGCCCTGGCTATGATCGTCGATTTGCTTATCGGCATCACAGCCGGCACAATCTCTGCCATTAAACAATATTCCATCCACGACTACATTGGGATGCTGATCGCCCTGATGGGCGTTTCCATGCCCGTCTTCTGGCTGGCCTTGTTGTTGCAACTCTTGTTTGCCTATCAACTGGGCTGGTTTCCCGTCTCCGGTATGTCCGAAGGGCTGAAATCACTGGTGCTCCCGGCGATTACATTAGGACTCGTGGGCTCGGCCTCCACGGCCAGGATGACGCGTTCTTGTCTGCTGGAAACGCTGCGCGATGACTACGTGCGGACGGCCCGGGCCAAGGGTCTGCAGGAGCAAGTGGTGATTTTCAAGCACGTGTTCCGTAATGCTATGATTCCTCTGGTAACCATGGAAGCGCTGGGATTTGGCGCTTACCTGACCGGTGTGGCGTTTTTAGAGATAGTCTTTGGTTTGCCCGGATTGGGCAAACTGCTCCTGGATGCGACATTCAACCGGGACCTGTCCTTGATCCAGGGGGTGATTATGTTCAGCGCATTCATCTTCCTATTGGTCAATCTATTAGTTGATTTCCTGTACGGTTTCTTGGATCCTCGCATTCGGTATGAGTAATAGGAGAGCTGGGGAGATATTCCGTGAACCTGAAGGCTGACCTGGCAAGAGAAGAGCCGCGCCAGACGTTTTGGTCTGATGCCTGGAAGCGGCTGAAACGGAATAGGCTGGCGATATTCGGGCTGGTGATCATCCTTCTTCTGTTCCTGATTGCTATTTTTGCCTCTTCGCTGGCCCCTTATGATCCGATCCAACAGGATCTTAAGAACAGCCATGTGTCCCCCAGTCGGGAGCACCCATTGGGGACAGACCTACATGGCCGGGATCTCCTGAGCCGCCTGATCTATGGCACGCGCATTTCGCTGCTGGTGGGCTTTCTGCCGCAGTTTGTCTCCCTGTTCCTGGCCGTTATATTGGGACTCCTGTCTGGATATTACGGGGGCTGGGTAGATGACCTGATCATGCGGCTGGCCGATGCCTTTTTCGCTTTTCCCAGCCTGCTGTTCATGATGGCGCTGATGTTTGTGCTGGGTCCCAAACAAGCACTGCTGGGAATCGTGCTAGGACTGGGTATCGTTGGCTGGGCAGGTCGTGCTCGCATCATGCGCAGTCAGGTGCTTTCGGTCAAAGAGCGGGCGTACATAGAATCTGCCCGGGCCATTGGCGCACGCAACAGTCGTATCATCTTCAGGCACGTGCTGCCCAACTGCGTGGCTCCCCTGATTGTCACTACCACGATGTCCATTCCGGGTGCGATTATGGCCGAAGCCGGGCTGAGTTTCATTGGCCTGGGCGTGCCTCCGCCCACCGCGAGCTGGGGCCAGATGCTTTATACCGGCCGGGCATACATACGCCAGTTGCCCTGGCTCGGCATCTGGCCTGGCGTGGCCATCTTTATCACCGTCCTCAGCTTTAATCTATTTGGCGATGGCCTGCGGGATGCGCTGGACCCATACCTGAAGAGATAAACAGCCAGTTCCTATGCCATCGCCGTCAACGCCGTTCGCCGCGGGGTGAATGCACTGCGGGGTGGCGCGTGATGGGCTGGAGAATGGAGAAGCCAGGGCTTTGACTGAAAAGATCATGACGCGAAGGTTAGCGCTTTTCCCGGACACGACACGGATCAAGATGTCGCCAACCGGCGAACTTCTGACCATCGGCGGGTGCGATTTAACTGCATTAGTCGATCAATATAACACCCCCCTATATCTTTATGACCGCGCGACTTTGGATGCAGCGGCAAGCGCCTACCGCGCCGCCTTGTCTGCCTTTTACCCTGGTGAATCGGAGATTACATACGCCGGCAAGGCCTTTCTCTGCACTGCGATTGTCCAATGGGCCGAGCAGAATGGTCTATGGGTGGACTGTAGCAGTGTAGGCGAGCTCAAGATTGCGGAGGTCGCCGGGGCGAGCAAGAAACATATCGTCGTCCACGGTGTGAATAAGAGTCCAGCCGACCTGACAACCGCTGTGGACCAGGCGGGCACAATCGTCGTAGATAACCTGACTGAGCTAGAGCGGTTGGTGCCACTATGGCGACAGGAAAGGCCCTCTTTCCCCAATGTGTGGTTGCGATTGAGGCCCGGACTGGCCGTAGATACCCATACCTATACCCAAACCGGCCAGACCGCAAGCAAGTTCGGCATGAATGGGGAGGAGATTCTGTATGCCGCCCGCTTTTGCCGGAAACATCATCTGCCGCTCAAGGGGTTGCACTTTCACCTGGGTTCCCACTTGCGCGACCCGGCACCCGTCGGTGCTGGCCTGGACAAAGCGCTCGATCTCCTGGCCGCAGTCGGTGCGGAAGAGGATTGGACACTCTGTCCTGGCGGTG
>JAHELX010000895.1 GCA_024643945.1 Anaerolineales bacterium | reverse complement strand
CGAGAGATCCCCAATACCATGGATGAGGAAGAAGCCCTGGAAGTAGTGAAACTGATGTCTCCCAAAATGGTTATTCCCTGCCACTATAACAACAATTTCTTGTGGATAAAGAACGCCAACCCGGCTGACGACGAAATGTTCAAGGGTGAAGTCGAGAAGATGGGGCTAGCGTGTACGATCATGCAGTATGGTGATGAAATCGTCGTATAGACAGATTAGTGAACTATGCCAAGTAAGAAGCTGTGCCGTGGCAAAGGCACCATCACCCCCCGCGGCCCTGTTAGCTAACAGGCCCCAGGCCTGCTCACCGACATCCTAACCATCCCCCCTGATCCTACTTCTGCATCTTCACCGCTATGGAAAACGGCAACTTATGTTGATGTGGTTTGTGTTGCCATTCACGGCTTCAATTCAGCACATCACCGATGCATTATCAGAAGCGTCCAGCCACGTTGAACGGTATCTCGCCTGATATTATTGCCAACTCTTTGTTCTGAGATCTAGCCGCTGATCCTCGTCATATCATTGCCATCTACGGGCTCAAGTTAATTGCGATGATGTATAGGAAGAAGCGGACTTGGGCAGAGCTCACCTTTTGGCAACAAGCATGATAGAATCTCCACAAGCTGATATTTTGCTCATTCTGTTGCTGCGGACTGAGCGGGATGGGAAAAGGCGACCTGCGTGCGGGCTTCGTTTGTGGGGTTGTCGGATGTGGGCCGGCTACATCCGGCTGGTGAGTCTTAGCCACCAGCAAACCAAAACTGAACCTTTGCTGGTGGGTACCGTCATCGTTGGAAAAGGACCAACCTACTCAGCCGTCTCCAAAAAACGAATCTCGGGCAGGCCGATGACCCCGGCCTTTTGCATGGCCTCCTGCAAACTGACCGATTGGGTGAATGCTCTGGCTTGCTTCAGGTCGCTCCAACCCAAGACAACGGTGATGTCATTCGGATCATCGACATTGCGCATCACACAGGCTTCACGCGTGGCCCCGGCGGCCTGGCGAGCCGCCGCATGAATGTCGAAGCCTTCTTTCCACCTGGCGTAATCCTCGACAGTGTGCCGAACGTATAGGTATATCGTAATTTTTTCTCCTTATTTGAATGAGTGAGACCTCTATCTATTAAAACTACGACTTAATAATAAGGTAGCCTCCTCAGACGTGATCGCTCGGCATCTAAGGAGGCTTTATTCCTCTGCGGTCTTCTGAAAGTTATCCGCCGTTTGTTAGACGTCCTCGCCGACCCACATCTCCAGCGTTTCCGGCTGAACGCCGGCTTTCTGAAGCACCGACTGAAAGGCTTCATCGTTCATCGTTCTGGCCGGATGAACCGGAGGCTGTGGCCAAACAGAACCTGCGCCAATCACTCTACCGACTCCGCCAGGTCTTGGGCGATGCCGACTCCCAGAGTCAACCTCACCTGCTGGTCACCCGGTCAACGGTTCAATTTAACGCGGCCAGCGATCATGCCCTGGATGTAACCACCTTCCTGGCCTATCTGGAAAACGATCAATTAGAGCCAGCGGCGACCCTTTACCGGGGCGAGCTTCTGCCCGGTTTCACCTGCGACAGCCTGCCGTTCGACGATTGGCTGCGGACAGAGCGGGAGCGGCTGCACCGGCTGGCCTTGGACGCCTTGTTCGAGTTGACCACTCACAGCCTGGCTCGGGCTGACTACCAAAAGGCCCAAAGCCTGGCTCGACAACAACTGGTCTTGGAACCGTGGCGGGAAGAAGCCCACCGGCAATTAATACAGGCCCTGGCTCTGCTCGGCGAACGCAGCGCCGCCCTGGCCCAATATGAAACCTGCCGGGTGGTGTTGAAAGAGGAATTGGACGTCGAGCCTGCGGCGGAAACCGAAGCACTGGTGGCCCGTGTTCGCGCTCAACAGCCACAGCGGAAGGCGCGACGCGAACCAGACCGTTCTCTTGAGCGTCGCCGGCTGACCGTGCCCTTTGTGGGCCGCAACCGTGAATATGAAGCCTTGGTCAAAGCCTATCGGCGGGCCGGCAGCGATGGCCTCCAGGTGGTCACGCTGTTGGGCGAAACCGGCATTGGCAAGACCCGGTTGGCCCAGCATTTCCTGGACTGGGCCGCCACACAAGGCGCCGACGTTCTCCGCGGCCAGGCCTTAGAAACCAGCGGGGAGCTATCCTACCAGCCGCTTACCCACCTGCTGCGCCAACGTCTGGAGCGCGAGAATGCCCCTGACGACCTGCTCTCGGATTTGTGGTTAACCCAGCTCACCCGTATTTTGCCGGAGCTGCACGACCGCTACCCCGACCTGCCTGAGCCGACCCAGGACGAAGCCTCCGCCCGGCAGCACTTGTTTGAAGCCATCACGCGCTTAGGCCAGGCCTTGGCCGAACGCGTTCCGCTGGTCCTATTTATTGATGATTGGCACTGGGCCGACGCGGCCTCGCTGGATGTGCTGCACTATGCCGCGCTGCGCTGGTCAGAAGAGGGGGCGCCCATCCTGGTGCTGCTGACCCTGCGCCAGGAAGCGCTGACGGAGTCGCCTGATTTGCAGAGCTGGCTGACGCGCCTCAGACACAATGTTGCTTCGGTGCAGTTAAATTTAAGCGAGTTATCCCAGGCAGAAACGGACCACCTGATCCGGGTGCTGCTCGAG
>JAHELX010000894.1 GCA_024643945.1 Anaerolineales bacterium | reverse complement strand
CCTGGGGGGTGTGTTCGATGTAGGCAATTTGGGCCTCGAAATCCCGCTTACTGAAGGTGGCCGTCGGATCGCCCACGATACGGCGGCGGGTGCAATAGCGGCAGTAGCTGGCGCATTGCGTCGTCACCAGCATCAGCACCCGGTCCGGGTAGCGGTGGACCAGTCCGGGCACCGGCGAATGGGCGTCCTCGGCCAGCGAGTCTTCCATCATCGAGGTGAAAGCTACCAGTTCACGGCCTTTGGGGACTACTTGCTGGCGGACGGGGCATAGCGGGTCGTCGGGATCAATCAGCGAGGCAAAGTAGGGGGTGACGTCCACCCGGAATTTGCCCTCGGCCGAGAGCCCCTCGACCTCCTCCGGGGTAAGGCGGATGATCTGCTGCAACTCCTCCAAAGTGTTCAGGCGGTGGCTGAGCTGCCAGCGCCAGTCGTTCCATTGCACGTCGGGCACGTCGGCCCAGAGGCTCGGGCGTGGCGTCTTCGACGTTTTCCATTCGGGTGCAAATTTGCGCATCATAGCTAACTCCTTTCAACCTCACCCTTGACCACCTCCCCCTCGCGCACGACCAGCACGACTTTATTCATGGCTCGTATGTCAGCCAGGGGGTCGCCGGACACAGCGATCACATCGGCCAGTTTGCCCGCCTCCAGGCTGCCGATCTCAGCCCAGCCCATGGCCTGGGCAGGCCAGGCGCTGGCCGCCTGAATCGCCTGCAGTGGGGTGCAGCCGAAATCAACCAACCAGCGCATTTCATCTGCCATAGCCGCGAAGCGCACCCCACCCAGCCAGCTATCGGTCCCGGCCGCCAGCTTCAAGCCGGCTTTAAGGGCATATTCCATGGAAGCCCGCTTGCGCTCCAGGTAGTCCATCGAATCGGCATACTCTTGCTCGGCCCGCCGGGCAATCTCGGGGTCAGGGTGCTTGCGGCGACGGTCGCACCAGTACAGGTATTCCTGGGAGATGTTGAGGGTCGGCGTCCAGGTGATCCCTTTCTCTACTGCCAAGTCAATCTCTTCGGGAGTCGGCGTGCCGTGTTCGAAGGTATCCACCCCAGCCTCGATGGCCATGCGCTGTGAAGGGGGCTTGGAGGTGTGAGCGGCCACTTTCTTGCCCAGGCGATGGGCCTCGTCCACAGCGGCGTTAAGCTCCTCCTGGGTCATGTCCGCGTCGTTGTTGGCAATCTTGATGAAGTCGGCCCCCGCCCGAACTTCCTCGCGGACAGCGCGCCGAAAGCCGTAAGGCCCATCGGCCTGATTGGCCAGGCCCGGCAGGTAATGGACGTGGCCGCCGGTCGGCGTCACCAACCGCCCCGCCACGTACAGCCGGGGGCCGGGTATCAGCCCCTTGTGGACGGCACGTTTGACGTCGAACATGATCTCGTGGATCGAACCTGTATCGCGGGCCGTCGTCACACCCGCCATCAATACCTGGCGCAGGTTGTTGGCTGCCAGCAGTCCGATCATCACCGGCGAGTAGATGAGCGATCCTTCGGGCTCATACGTGTAGGGGGCCGAGTCCGGTTCTTCCCAGTAGTAGGTGGGGTGGACGTGCATATCAATCAGCCCGGGCAGAAGGCATACCTCCCCCAGAGACAAGCTGCGCGCAGCGGGGAAGGAAGGTGCATCCCCCTCCGGTCCGGCAAAGACGATACGGGAGCCGGCGATGGCAACCACACCCCGAGCAACGGGCACCCCTCCCCGCCCGTCGATCAATATGTTACCGTGTATGACCAGGTTCACGCTTGGTTCGACCATGTTCACCACTCCTGGGGCGGAAGGCCGGCCCGGGCATCGGCCTCGACGATGATCTCGCGCAGCGCGGCCAACGTTTCAGCCGGCAGGGGGCTGGCTGGAGGCGCGGCTATCGCCTGGCGGGCGATCTCCTGGGCTGTCTTAAGCAGAGTCGGCTGGCCGGCGTCAACCCAGGCCTGGTGCGCGCGCCGGTCAAAGAGGCGGGGAGACCATGCCTCCCTGAAATGACGGACCGTGTGCGAGGTGCCCAGATAGTTTCCCCCTGGCCCGACTTCGTCGATCACGTCCAGGGCCAGTGTCTCAGGGGATAGCTCTATGCCCCGCATCAGGCGGCGCACAAAGCCGATGATCTCGTTGCATATCACGATCATCTCGTACGAACAGGTCAGGCCCGACTCGATGTACCCGATGTCGTGAACCAGGTTGGCCCCGCTGATAGCCGTCCACAGGATCCACAGGGCGCTCTCGATGCCGGCCTGCATGTCCGGCAGCTTCGAGTCTGAACAACCGGAAAATCCCCACACCGGCAGGTGGTAATAATTGTGAGCCAGCTCGGCCATGGCCATACAGTGCAACATGAACTCCGGGGCCGAGTAGGTGGCGACCATGGTCCGCATGTCCAGCGGTCCGCTGCCCGATCCCCACACGAAGGGCGTTCCCTGGCGGCGGAGCTGGGCGATGACCAGACCGCTCAACACCTCGGCGTTGGCCATGGCCAGGGCCCCGGCGGGCGTCATCGGAGCAGACGCGCCATCAATCGGGCCCGGCGCGTACACGAAGGGGAGCCCGTGGTCGGCCATCATCAGCACCTTGCGTAGCACCACCTCCGAATGGCGCAGGGGGGACGACGGTTCCAGGTAAGCCAACAGGAAGGGCTTGAGAGA
>JAHELX010000893.1 GCA_024643945.1 Anaerolineales bacterium | reverse complement strand
TTCGCAGCGGCTTTCATCGTCGACTGTCTGCGCCAGGTCGATTTTCCTCATTGCGGCTACTCAGGCCTGATGTTCCCGGTGCTGGAAGATAGTGTTCTGGCCGCCCGCGCCGACGATCGGTTGTATGGCATTGACAGTTTGCTCCTCTACTCCACCGTATGCGGGGCCGGCCTGGACACGGTGCCATTACCCGGAGATACCGGCGTTGACGAACTGGCCGGCATCCTGCTCGACGTAGCGACGGTGGCCGTGACACTGAACAAGCCTCTGAGCGCCCGATTGATGCCGGTACCTGGCCTCACCGCCGATCAGCGTACCGCGTTTGACTTTGACTATTTCACCAATGCCCGCGTGCTTCCTATCAAATCGAGCGGCATCTCTCAATTGCTGCGCCGGAACCAGTTTGTCTCGCTCCGCACCCGTAACTAGAGGCGAAGTGTGCTGGGGGAGGAGTCTAAGGATCCGTAAATAAATAACTTCTTGCCCTTGTGGCGGATTCCGCGGAGAAAACAGTTAGAGGTGCGGGAACTTATTCTTTTATGGATCCTAAATGCTCGGGTTTGGCACTTGTTCATTAATGACTTCGTAATTTGGAACCAAATCGGGTATAGAGCCGCCACAAAAATGCCAAGTTATTTTTGAACAAGTACTTGGCTGGCGTGGGAGATGTGACAGCCGACTGCGGGTTATGTGTCGGACAGGCGTCAAGCGGCGAGGGCTGGATCGTGCTACCCTTATTGCGAATCAGTATGGGGCTTGGGCCAGGTAGGCTGGGAGATGTCAAGTCGCAAGCGGGCCGAGACTTGCCAGCACAGCACCAGGCAGGTGAATGACAATTGCGGCTCCCGTCTGCCTGTGATAAAATACACAGTGGATTCGAAAGTAAATGAAATATTGGGAGGAGGTAAAACCATGAAAAGCCTCATCACCTCCAACCTGAGGCGACAGGGGCGAGCCCTGGTCCCTTTGGCGTTGGGCGTGGCCGCACTGGTGTGGTTGCTGGGCGTTTGGGGTGGGTTGCCGACAGTAGAGGCGCGTGGGCCGGCAGTCGCCAATCCAAACACTACAGATCTTACCTTGTCGAGTAGTGACGCATTTACCATATACTTCCCGATTATATTCAAGCCGCCCCCTTACGTGTTCTTTGACGATTTCAGCAATCCGAATAGCGGTTGGCCCAGAGCCAGTTTGGGCGACATTTGCAGCTTCGATTACTATGATGGACACTATCGGGTGAAGGTCACGGAATACGGCGAACGGTGCATCGTTCGTGGCTTACCGGTTCCCAAGCAGGTAAACGGGACGTTTAGTGTGATGGTGCGGCGCACATCCGACTCGAGCCGTGATGTGCTTTACGGATTTTTCTTCGGGGCGGGAACTAATGCCGATAAGGACCGCTGGGCGCTGGAGGTCAGCCCAGACAAGGATTGCAGTGATAAAGGATTTTTCTGGTTGAGTGCCATCGAGGATGGTGACGATAAGGGCCTCATCGGCAATGTATGTACCGATGCCATCAAAACAGGCAATGAGTGGAATGAGTTGAAAGTCATTCGCACCTCAAGTAATATCTATATCTACATCAACGACCGTCTCAAAGGCACTTACAACAACTCATACCTGCGTGACGAGGGGTACTTTGACCTGGAAGTTGTGTCTTTGTATTCCAGCACGTCGGATTCCAGACCTACCTACGTCGAGTTTGACGACTTCAAAGTGCTAAGCACTACCAACCTCCCTTAGCCTGAACAGCATCGGCTACCGAAACGAGACAGGCGGCGTAGGCCGTGCGTCAGATAGGCGTCAAGCGGCGGGAATAAAGATTGTGATATAGTGGTTGGCGTAAATCGGTGTGGGGCTCGGAGCTACAGGAGCCGGGAACGGATCCGCAAGAGCGGTGACTCGGCTGCATCCTCTGGGGAGCCTCGGGCCCCATACTGTCCAGACTTATCGTCAGGTTTTATGTGCGGAGCCGGGACCTTTGTCCCGGCTCCTGGCTTATTGATCCTCTGGCTGCCCCTGTGCCGCAGGTGCGGGCTGACTTCTGACTACCCCGGCCCGCTCAGGGCAGCCGGGGCGGGCTGTCTACTGATCCCAGCACGTGCCGATACGCGGTGAGTGTCTCACACGCAGTTTTCTCCCAGGTGAAGCGGGCTGCTTGTACCAGCCCCTTTTCGCGCATCTCCTCGTGCAGGTTTTCCTGGATGCAGAGAGCAATGATCGACGCGGCCAACTGCCGGGGGGCGTCGGGATCAATCTGAAAGGCAGCAGCCCCGGCCAGTTCGGGTAGGGAGGCGGCGTGGCTGGTGACCACGGGCGTGCCGCAGGCCATGGCCTCCAGGATGGGCAGACCGAAGCCTTCGTAGCGAGAGGGGAAGGCGAAAAGGGTCGCGGCGCTGTAAAGTGCCGGCTTGTCGGCTTCATCTACCCAGCCGGGGAAGCGGAGGGCATTGGTCACTCCCAACTCAGCGGCGATGCGGCGTGGGTCCGGGAAAAATGGCGTATCTTTCGCCGGTAGCTTGCCAGCCATCACCAGGGGATAGTCGTCGCCCAGTGCACTGTAGACCCAGGTATAAGCGTGCAGCAATGCCTGCGCATTTTTGCGCACGTCAAAGGCGGCCAGCCACAGCACAAAGGTTTCCG
>JAHELX010000194.1 GCA_024643945.1 Anaerolineales bacterium | reverse complement strand
CCCAATCGCTGGTATAATCGGGGACAATAGGGAAGAAAGCCATGGAATACGACGAATTCGACTCATTCAAGTCCCGCGACGCGGAATACATAGAGGAGGATGATGAGGAATTTGGCACGCTGGCGCGCCAGGCTCACGTCACCCTCAAGCTGTCGTGGCAGCAAATTGCTTTTATCATCGGTATCAATGCTATTCTCTCGCTGATTATCAGCCTGGTGGTGGTCATCATCGCCGGGCGCGGCGTTTCGTCTTGGCCTGGAGCCACGGTCTCGCCGGAGGCGGCACTCTCCCAAACAGAGCCAGCGCCAGTGGCCGAAGTTGGGGGTGAAACAGGTCAGGCCCAGCCACCACCTTCCAATGTGGTAGTGTCTCCAACCCGTGCGACCATTCCCACGACGCAGCCGGCAGCAGACGAGGTATTGCCTACGGGGACACCCGTTGAGCCGACTGTCTATATTGTGCAGGCGGGGGATACCCTCAGCAGCATCGCTCGTAAGTTCGATGTCAGCTTGGAAGATTTGATGCTGGCCAACGGTATCACCGACCCCGACTACGTGTTATTAGGCCAGGAACTCCTCATCCCCATCGGAGGGCTGCCCCAGGTGACGCCTACTTTTACTCCCGTGCCTGTCCCTACCGATACGCCGCTTCCCTTCAACCCGCCCACCCCATTGCCCTCGGGCGCCATACCCCCACCTGAGCCGGCGGCAACCGTTGGACCGACACCCACGGCCGTGCCTACCCTGACCTCTGCCTCGGTGGGCGAGATTCGTCTGGTTCTGCAAGTGCTCAATCCAGGCGACCTGGCGAGCGAAATGGTGCAGGTCGTGAACCAGGGGCCATTTGTGCGGCTTGCCGGCTGGACGCTTTCGGACGAAGATGGCAATGTCTATACCTTCCCTGACTTCAGCCTGTGGGGTGGGGGAGCGGTCAACGTCCACACAGCAAGTGGATCGAACACCACCACCGATCTATATTGGGGTCAGTCCAACGTCGTGTGGGACGCCGATGAGGTGGCGACGCTCAAGGATGCCGAAGGCACGGTCATCGCCACCTACATGGTGCCGGCGCCATGAACTCTTCAGAGCGAGAACGGCGTGAGCTCCGCCAACAACTACTCCGCGCCCGGTGGAAGCTAGAGGAGACGCAGGTGCCGGTCGCGGGGGGCGGCGGCGACCATCCACGCAACGAAGGGGAATGGCGCGACCTGGTCGAGCAGCGCATTCAGGAGGCGATGGCGAGTGGCGCCTTCGAGAATCTGCCTGGACAGGGCAAGCCCCTCAAGCTGCCTCGCAATCCTTACCTGGACCCTTCGCTCGAATTGGCTTACGGCCTCTTGAAGAACAACGGCTATGCCCCTGAGTGGATCGCCCGGGATAAGGAGATCCGCGAGGAATTGGAAGCAGCGCGTGCCCGCTTGCGCACGGCCTGGATCCAATATCAGGCGAATCCGGCGGACGAGGCGCTATGGCGTGGAGCCGTCATCCGCTTTGAAGAGACCATAAACCACCTCAACCGCAAAATCGACGACTTTAACCTGATTGTACCTATCCTCAGTTGCCAGCGCCTCCGTCTTCGGCTGGCGGAAGAACTACGCCGGTTGCACGATGAGTGACCTTGATAAGGAATCTACATCGCTGATCAAAGAACAGCAGTTCTTGCGCCGCAGCCTGCGGCGCATCATCATCGGGCAGGAGATCGGCCCCCGCACTCCCCGATGGCGGGCTGCCTGGAAGCGGGCGATGTTCAGTTATACGGATCGCCTGCGCCAGTTGCGCGCCGAGACCCAGGAAAAGGATCAGGTCTCGTGAAGCTGTTGATGTTTGAGGCCAAGCGTTTCTGGTGGAAATCCTTCAGCAAGACGCTGGAAGACGTGCCCCAGGTGGACGTGGAGGAGACGGTGACCGATGCCGTGGTTGTCTTTCTGCACGCTGAGGAAGAGGACGAGGCTAAGGGGAATAAGTTGCCGACCAAAACGCTGAAAAACATCAAGTGGCTGGCGAACAAACGAGACTTGAAGAACATAGTCCTTCACTCGTTCACCCATCTGTCGGACAGCACCGCCTCCTCGGACTACGCCCAGACGTTTCTGGAATCAGCAGCGGAGCGGCTGAGAGGAACCGGCTATCGTGTCTGGCTCACGCCCTTTGGCTATTTTTGCGAGTGGGAGTTGTCCGTGTATGGCGAGTCGCTGGCCAAGGTATTCAAGGCACTGTAGGGTAGGAATACAAGATACTTGTCCAATAATAACTTTGCACTTCCATCGGTAAATCAGGTGTGAACTGATTGCAAAAGCACCAAGTTATTTCTGGACAAGTGCAAAGTGGACGATTTGCCACTATGAAGCAGAAAAGACTAAGCGCCTATCCCAAAAGTTATTCTTGTAGCTCTGCATTCAGGTAAGAAAACAGGCGACATAGGGATGCCGCCCTTATGGGATAGGCCCTTAGTCTCTTGCGCGGTAGCCAGTACTGACCTGACGCGCATAACCAGGGAAACTCAGTGATTATGTATTAGCCTTTGTCTCCGACGTGTCGTCCGTCTTCTCCGTTTTGTCTTCAGGGCCCGTGGCCTCGCGGAATTCACGGATGGCTTTACCCACCGCGCCGCCAATCTCTGGCAAGCGTCCCACGCCGAAGACGATAATGACAATCACCAGCACGATGATCAGCTCAAGTGGTCCCAATCGAATAGGCATTTTGCATACTCCTTAAGCGAGCAATTCACGTGAGAGCCCTCACGTGGATGTCATTATAGCACAGTCATCCAACACGTGCAAAAAATCGTTGAATTATACCCAACGCATCTGAGAATTCCGAGTGGCGAAGACAGCATGTCGCCCGGTTCTCTCAGAAATTTTCCCCGGAGGGGAGGTACACCCATATACGGGTATTATATGACCATTGAGATTCGTCCCATCCAGACCCAAGACGAATATCGGGCGGTGGAACAACTCCAACGCCAGGTGTGGGATCTCGACGACGTGGAGGTTGTGCCTGACCACCTGCTGATGACCGCGCAGAAGAACGGGGGGCTGGTGTTGGGCGCGTTCGATGCCTGGCCAGGGCGTGAGAGCGAGCAACTCGTCGGATTCGTCTTTGGCTTTGCCGGATTGTCGCCCGATGGCCGGCTGAAACACTGTTCGCATATGGCCGGTGTGGCCCCAACGTATCAGAATCAAAGCCTGGGCCATCGCCTGAAACTGGCACAACGTGAGCACGTGCTGGCCCAGGGGATTGACCTCATCACCTGGACCTTTGATCCGCTGGAAAGTCGCAATGCCTCCCTCAACTTCCACAAGTTGGGCGCGACGTGCCAGACGTACCTGCGAGACCTGTACGGTAGCATGCGCGACACACTCAACGCTGATTTGCCCAGCGACCGCTTCCAGGTGGAATGGCACATCGCCAGCGACCACGTCACCGACCGGCTGCGCGGCGATCATTCTCGCCTTTCGCTGTCGATGCTCCGAACTGATGATGTTCCCCTGCTGAATCGTCCTCTCCCCGGCGATCCACCTCGGCCTCCACAGACGAGCCTTCCCATCCAGGGAGATAGGCTGCTGATCCAGATACCGGCCTACTTCCAGGCCATCAAAGCCAGTGATATGGAGCTGGCTCGCGCCTGGCGCCTCCACACCCGTGTCTTGTTCGAGGCCGCTTTTGCCGGGGGATACGTAGTCACTGATTTGCTCTTCGAGGAAAGGCAGAGTTCCTATCTGCTAGAAAAGGATTGGACGCCCTTATGAAAATCGAACGTATCGAACTGCACCACATCGACCTGCCGCTGGTCCATCCCTTCGAGACTAGCTTCGGCCGCGAGTTCACCCGGCCCTGTATCCTGGTTGCCACCCATGCTGATGGGCTTACCGGCTGGGGCGAGTGCACCGCCCATGCCGGGCCGTGGTACTCCAGCGAAACTGTCGAGACCGCCTGGCACGTGTTGCGCGACTTCCTTATCCCGGCCGTGCTGGGCCAGGAGATAGCCTCGCCGGCCGGCGTGGTGGCTCGCTTTAGCCGGGTGCGTGGTCATCCGATGGCCCGCGCCGCCCTGGAGAACGCGGTGTGGGACTTGCTGGCACAGGCCCAGGGTGAATCGCTGGCCGTCATGTTGGGCGGGCGACGGGATCGGGTGGCAGTCGGGGTGAGCGTCGGTATCGAGCCCACCCTGGACGAGTTGCTGGACCGGGTGGCGCAACACGTCGCTGAGGGCTATGGTCGCATTAAGCTCAAGATCAAGCCGGGCTGGGACGTGGAGGTGGTCCGTGCCGTTCGCGATCGCTGGCCTGACCTGCCGCTCCAGGTGGATGCCAACTCCGCCTATACCCTGGCCGACGCACCGGTCTTCCGGGAGATGGACCAGTTCGATCTGCTGCTCATCGAGCAGCCGCTTCACTACGATGACATTGTGGATCATGCCCAATTGCAGGCCCAGCTCCACACGCCCCTTTGCCTGGACGAGAGCATCCACTCGCCGGAGCATGCCCGCTGGGCGTTGGATATCGGCGCCTGCCGGGTCATCAATATCAAAGTGGGGCGTGTGGGCGGCTTGACGGCTGCCAGGCAAATCCACGACCTGTGTGCTGAGCGCGGCATCCCGGTATGGTGTGGCGGCATGCTAGAGACCAACGTGGGGCGCGCGGCCAACGTGGCCCTGGCCACGCTGCCCAATTTCGCCTTGCCCGGCGATATCTCTGCCTCAGCCCGCTACTATCGCCAGGATATCGCCGAGCCTAACTTCATCCTCAACGACGATTCCACCCTCTCCGTACCTTCCGGGCCGGGGTTGGGCGTGCACGTCCTTCCTGACCGGCTGGCCGGTGCCCGGCTGCGGCACCTGGCGTTGCCGGAGTGAATCGAACCTACCTGCCGGTGATTATGCGCAGCGTCAGTCCCCCCGACTGACCTCTCACGATTCTGAGTGTCCATGTCGAATGTGTGCGACGGACGGTCGTCGGCCGGGCCTACTTACGCGCCTCCCCATTGTTTTCAGGGTCAAATCGTAGTATACTTTGTCTAGCCGCACAGTCTTCCTTTCCCAAAAGGGGACCTGCCTGCACCTGCGGTGGGGCAATCGTGAATAAACAATCCGAAACCGAAAATACCCCCAGGGTACGACATCCGAATTCCATATTCCGATGGGGCGGCCTGCGTACTAAGATCATCGCCTGGGCCTTCGTGCCCACGGCGATCATCCTGGTGGCGGTGGCCCTGGTCACCTTCACCGCCTACCAGCGGGTGGCGGAGGATCTGGCGATCGAACGGGACCAGGAGCTGATCCGTCTCTCAGCCAGCCAGTTGGCGGCGGAATTAGCGAAATATGCCGACATCCTGGGTACGTTGGGGCGAACTACGGGCACTTACGGCCATCCGGCTGTCCAGCGTATCACCCTTCAGCGGGCCAGTGAGCGCCTGGCGATCTTTGACGGCGGTGTGCTCATCCTCGATACTTTTGGGAAGGTGGTGGCCACCGAACCGGAGCGGCCGGAAGCCCTGGGACAGAACTGGTCCGACCGCTCCTACTTCAATCATATGCTGCATACTCGGGAGCCAGTCTTCTCAAGCATCGTGGCCGACGGACCGGATGGTGCAGATGTCATCGTCGTCGCTATGCCTATCATAGGCCCCCAGGATGAGCTTCTAGGGACCATAGTGGGTATGTTCCATCTGGGCGCAACCACCGTCAGCGCCTTTTACGGCGATATCGTGAAGCTGCGTCTTGGAGAGAGTGGCCGCGCCTATCTGGTGGATGGAGATGGGCGGGTGATCTACCATTCGGACACTGCCCGCATTGGCGAGGACTTCTCCTCACAACCGGTGGTGCAGCAAGCGTTGAGCGGCCAGGTGGGCGCCATTCGAACCCGTGATTTCCAGGGCCGGGACATCGTGGCCGGCTTCGCCCCGGTACCCGGCACAACTTGGGGGCTCGTCACCGAGGAGAGTTGGGCGGCATTGATCAACTCCAGCCAGAGCTATCGACAATTCCTGCTTTTGCTGCTGGCCCTGGGCGTGGTGGTGCCCGCTCTCGTCGTTTCCGTCGGGGTCAGGCGAATCACGAGGCCAATCGAGGAACTCATCGGTGCCGCCCAGGCAGTGGCCGGGGGCGATTTCGGCCAGCGGATCACCGCACACACTGGGGACGAAGTCGAAGAGTTGGCTCAACAGTTCAGCCTTATGTCAGCCCGACTCCAGGAATCGTACGCTCACCTGGAACGGAGGGTGGCTGACCGGACCAAAGAGCTGGCAGCTCTCAATGCCATCGCCGCCGAAGTAAGTCGCTCCCTGGACTTGCAGCAGATCTTGAACAATGCGCTGGACAAGACCCTTGAGGTTATGCAAATCGAAGCCGGGGGAATCTATCTCTTGGATGAAGAAACCGGGATGCTGACGCTTGCCGCCCAACACGGGTTCAGCCCTCAATTCGTGGCCGAGATTGATGGGTTGAAAGTAGGCGAGGGCTTTTCTGGCCGCGTGGTTCAGTCCGGCCAGCCCTTGGTCGTAAGAGACATTTCCACCGATGCCCGGCTTACCCGCGTGGTGGTGAGGGAAGAAGGGCTTCGTTCTCTGGCCAGCGTCCCCCTGAGTTCGAAGAGGAAGGTGCTGGGCACTCTGTTCGCCATCACCTATGGCTACCGGGAGTTCACCGAACAGGACGTCCAATTGCTCACCTCCATCGGCAACCAGATTGGTGTCGCCATCGAGAATGCCCACCTCTTCGAAGCGGAACGCCAGAGGCGCCAGGAGGCCACCCTGCTGGCGGACATGGCCAAGTTGATCAGCGGCACTCTGGACCTGGATGAGGTGCTGCGATTGACGGCCGAATATGCCGTTGGGGTCTTTGACGTCCACTGCTGCTGCATTCTCCTGTACGATGAGGGAAAGGGGACGCTGAGACCGGCGGTCCAGGTTGGATTTGACGAGCAGGTGGCTGCCACCATCGCTGGACTGGAATTTACCCCCAGCGAGAGGATGCGCCGGAAGGTGTTTGAGGATCTTCAGCCGCTGATCGTCGAGGATGTGCCCTCGGAACCGCACCTAAGTCCCCGGCATCTTCTGGGTCTCCAATCGGCCCTTGTGGTGCCCATCGAGATAGGCGGACTAAGGCTGGGGGCTATGCAGCTAGGGACGCACCGGCCTAGGCGGCGTCGTTTCACCGCCGACGAGGGGGAGTTGGCCCTGGCTATGGCCAACCAGGCCGCGGTAGCTATCGAGAACGCACGACTCTTCGAGGACGAGCAACGGAGGGCAGAGCAGTTCAGGGTGATCAGCGAGGTAGGGCGCGGCATCACCTCCATCCTAGCCGTCGATGAGTTGCTGGATCAGATGGCCAGGCTGATCCAGGAGGCTTTCAATTATTATCATGTCGGTTTCGGCCTGATCGAAGGGGATGAGTTGGTCGCCAGGGCCGGAGCCGGCTTCTTGTGGGATGCGTACCGGTCTCTGCGTCTCAAAGTGGGCCAGGAGGGGATCGGGGGCTGGGTGGCCCAGAGTGGCGAGCCGCTGCTGGTGCCCGACGTAAGCCAGGAGCCACGCTACTATGTTGTGCCCAAGGCCAGCGAGATCCGCTCAGAGCTGTGTGTGCCTCTAAAGGCGAAGGGATCGGTTATCGGTGTGTTGGACGTCCAGAGTGACCAGTTGGACGCTTTCGATGGGAGCGACCTGATGGTGCTCCAGGCTCTGGCCAACCAGGCCGCAGTAGCCATCGAAAACGCCCGGCTTTACGAACAGGCTCAGCAGGTAGCCGTACTGGAAGAGCGCCAACGTCTTGCCCGCGACCTGCACGACTCGGTGACCCAGAATCTCTACGGGGTGACGATGTATGCCGAAGCGGCGGCGCGACTTCTCTTGGCGGGGGAGGTGAATCTGGCTGCAGACCACCTGCGCGAGCTGCGGGACACGTCCCAGGAAGCGCTGCGGGAGATGCGGCTACTCATCTTCGAGCTGCGCCCGCCATTGTTGGAGCAGGAGGGGCTGGTAGCCGCCCTGGAGGCCCGGTTAGAAGCGGTGGAGGGCCGGTCTGGACTGGAGACAAAGTTCAAGATGGAGGTGGAGGACCGCCTGCCTCCTGATGTTGAGGAAGGACTGTATCGTATCGCCCAGGAGGCGCTGAACAATACTCTCAAACACGCCCAGGCCCATCACATCACCGTATATCTCCGTCAGGACAGGCGAACTGTGATGCTGGAGGTCAGTGACGACGGGCTCGGTTTTGATCCGACCATTGTCCGAGAGCAAGGGGGATTGGGATTGCCGGGAATGGAGGAGCGGGTGGCCAGGCTGGGAGGCCGTTTGGCAGTGAAAAGCAGTCCGGGAGAGGGAACGAGTGTAAAGGTGGAGGTAGACCTATGACAGGTCCAATTCGTGTGCTGGTGGTCGACGATCACGTGGTCGTGCGCAAAGGGATTCATGCCCTGCTGGCGACGGAGCCGGACGTTGAAGTGGTGGGGGAGGCGGAAAACGGACGAGAAGCGGTGGCCGAGGCGGAAAGGCTCCAGCCCGACGTCATCCTGATGGACCTGGTGATGCCGGAAATGGATGGCATCGAGGCCATTCGTCGCATCACCACCCGCCAGCCGGAAGCGCGCATCCTGGTGCTGACCAGCTTTGCCGCTGACGATAAGGTCTTACCGGCCATCAAGGCGGGCGCGCTGGGTTATCTCCTGAAAGATTCAGGCCCGGAGGAACTGGTGGGTGCCATCCACCAGGTGCAGCGCGGCGAGTCGTCGCTCCATCCAGCGATTGCCCGCAAACTGTTGCAGGAGCTATCCCGCCCCTCGGATCGACCGCCCGCACCTGAGCCGTTGACCGGGCGGGAAGTGGAGGTGCTGCAATTGGTGGCACGAGGACGAAGTAACCGTGAGATTGCCGAGGAGTTGACGATCAGCGAGGCGACGGCGCGCACGCACGTCAGCAACATCCTGAGCAAGTTGCACCTGGCCAGCCGCACCCAGGCAGTCCTCTATGCCCTGCGGGAGGGGCTGGCCTCTCTCGATGACGAGGAGTAAGGGGTAAGGTTAAGGTTGAGGTTAAGGTTGAGGTTAAGGTTGAGGTAAAGGTTAAGGCTCAAATACAACATTTGTCGTAGATCGGTTACGATCCACGTGGAGAAGGACCGCTGGAAAGGCGGTCCTTTTTGCGTATGACAAATCCACTCTTTATCCGATGACAGGGGGACTCTCCTCAGATACACTGGAGACGGGACCACCTATGACAGGGACGCCTGGCAGATGTAGATCTGGCGAGACTACGCAACTTTTATTCTCCAGTGGCGTATAGATGGGTAGGCTGTGAGAGGGCTTGACAATTGCTGCATTGTTCCTATCTCCACGATACCCTACGGGAGCTTATGAAACATTCTAAGCTAGCGGCGATCAAAAAGGATGGAGAGAGGGAAGAAGAGGTGCATCTATGTTTTGGCACTGGTTAAAGCGAAATGGATCTACGAATAGAGCATCAAGCGCACGCTATCGGAATGGCAATGACCATCTCATTGATCTGCGCCAGGTGGTGAAAGCCTACGAGACTGCAGCCGGGCCCTTTTATGCGCTCAAGGGCATTGACCTGCAGGTGGATGCCAGCGAGTTCGTGGCTGTGGTTGGGAAATCGGGCAGCGGCAAGTCCACGCTGATCAACATGATCACCGGTATTGACCGGCCGACGTCGGGAGACGTACTGGTGGGCGACACGGCCGTACACACCCTCAACGAGGGACGCATGGCCGTCTGGCGGGG
>JAHELX010000193.1 GCA_024643945.1 Anaerolineales bacterium | reverse complement strand
GTCATCTGTCTGTTGCTCGCCTTCTATGCGCTGGGAGTGCTCGACGTCAACTATACCGGGTTGCTTTTCATCGCGCTCGCTTTCATATTATTCGTCGTCGACATTAAAGCGCCGACCCACGGCGTGTTGACGGTAGGGGGTATTGCGTCTTTTGTCCTGGGGTCACTTATTCTCTTCAACTCGCCCGTCTATGCCGTTTCGCGCAGCCTGGTGTTCAGCGTGGCACTGGCAACCGGGGCTTTCTTCGCTTTCATCGTCACCAAAGCAGTCGCCATCCAGCGCCGGATTGCCACGACTGGCGCCGAAGCTATGGTGGGGGCCCTGGCTACCGCCCGCACCGACCTGTCGCCGACAGGGACCGTCTTCCTTAAGGGAGAATGGTGGAAAGCCGATGCCGAAGATCCCCCCATCAAAGCCGGCGAGCAGGTCCGTGTGAAGTCGGTGGAAGGATTCCGACTGCGCGTGAAGCGCGAATCCTGAGCAACAGACGGGAATAGGTAACTACTCAGCCTACCTCCGGCAGGTACCATTGAGTGAACATTCTGCGTCTGAATTGCCGAGTGTAGCCATGGCCTGTGCTTTACGTTTGCCTAAACCTGCCCCGTGGGGGGGCTTTCCCCTGTGCAGCCCCGTGGAGGGGCTTTCCCCTGTGCAGGGGACCATCGGGCGCTCGGGACCATTGGGTGCTCCGGGAGGGTGAGCAATTACGGGAATAGAAGAACTTATTCGCCTGTTGGAAGTGTCAGGCAGAAAATTTTTGGCAATATATTTCAACAAGCATTGAAACAGTGTGACAAATGTCACCCTTCCTCAGGAATATTGTCACTGGTCGCCGCAGGTCCCACGGCGTATACTCCAGGATGTGAACAAATGAATTTTTTCACCAAATAGTTCAATAAACATTGAACTAATGCCCCGTCAAGCATGATTTGCAGAGTAGAAACAGCCGCCATGGGAGGCAAGATTACTTGTCAATTCAGCCTTGATAGGGCACTAACAATAAGAGAAAGGTAATTGAAATGGCCATAACTCCACGTTCTATCGCTCAACCCGCGGCCAAGAGTATCGTGGGCCAACTTTCGCTGCTGGACCGTTTTCTGCCCTTGTGGATTTTCCTGGCCATGGCCATCGGGGTGGGGCTGGGCGCAGTCGCACCAGGCATCAAAGACGTGTTCAACGCCCTGAGCATTGGCACTGTGTCGCTGCCCATTGCCATCGCCTTTTGTGGATGATGTACCCTGTGCTGGCCAAGGTTAAGTACGAGGAACTGAGCAAGATCACCGACGCCTGGCGGCAGTTCAGCGTCTCTCTGGTTTTAAACTGGATTGTCGGCCCGGCGGCCATGTTCGCCCTGGCCTGGATTTTCCTGCCCAACGAGCCCCACTTCCGCACCGGGCTAATTATCGTCGGCCTGGCACGCTGCATTGCGATGGTGCTCATCTGGAATATGCTGGCGGGTGGCGACAGTGAGTATTGCGCGGTGTTGGTCGCGCTCAATTCGATTTTCCAGATTGTGATGTACAGCCCGCTGGCCTACTTCTACCTGAAACTCATGCCCGGCTGGCTCGGTTTCCAGGGAACCGTGGTCAATATCACTATGTGGGACATTGCCAAGAGCGTGCTCATCTTCCTGGGCATCCCCCTGGCAGCCGGCATCATCACCCGTTTCTACTTCTTGCGGCGCAAGGGTCACGAGTGGTACGAAACGAGGTTGATGCCGCGCCTGGGTCCGACAGCCTTAGTCGGTCTGCTCTTCACCATCGTCGTCATGTTCGCCATGCAGGGCGATCGCATCCTGGCTCAACCGCTGGACGTGCTCAAGGTAGCCATACCGTTGCTGGTGTATTTCATCCTTATGTTCTTCCTATCCTTTGGCCTCTCTGCTGCCTTTAAGTTCAGCTACGAGATGGCAGCCACCCAATCCTTTACCGCTGCCAGCAATAACTTTGAGCTGGCGATTGCCGTGGCGGTGGGCACTTTCACCATTGCCTCCCAGGAAGCGTTGGCCACGGTTATCGGGCCACTGATCGAAGTGCCAGTGCTGATCGGCCTGGTCTATGTGTCGCTGTGGCTGGGCAAGGCTTTGTTTGGCCGCCGGACTGCAACCAGTGCCGTGGGGGTTGAATAGAAATCGCGCCTGTTAAAGTGCCGGAATCACTGCCCCGCTGACCGACGTGATGATGGCCGCCAAAACAAGTTGAGGTGTGGATAGAGAAGGAATGGCAATGAGCGAAAAGTTATGTGTAGGCGAGCAAACGTTGGAAGAAGTCGCCGCTATACTGAAGAGTCTGGCCGACCCCAACCGCCTGCGTATCTTCGACATTTTGATGCAGGGAGATTCATGCAACTGCGAGCTGAACGAAAAGTTGGGGCTGCCGCCCAATCTGCTTTCGCACCACCTGCGTGTGTTGCGCGAGGCTGGCCTGGTGCGTAGCCGCCGCGACGCGGTAGACGGCCGCTGGATTTACTATGCCGTGAACAAGAAGGCGGTGGCCCGCTGGCGCGCCTGGTTCAATGAGTTTCTCGACCCGGCGCGTATCCAAGAGCGGCCAGTGCTGTGTGGGCCGGAGGGGCAGCAGATGATGATTGATCCATCGTTGATGTTGCTTGAGGGAAAAGCAAAGTGAAACGTCGCGTATTGTTCTTGTGTACTGGTAACTCCTGCCGCAGCCAGATGGCCGAGGCCATCGTCAATAGCCGGCTGGGCGACGAGTGGGAGGCCGGTTCGGCCGGCACCCAGCCGGCCGGATACGTCCACCCCAAAGCGGTGGTCGCCCTGGCTGAGATTGGGATTGACTGGCAGGGGCGTACTTCCAAGCACGCCGACGAGTTCCGGGACGTCCCCTTTGACCTGGTGGTGACCGTCTGCGACGACGCGGCCGAGAATTGTCCTGTCTGGCTTGGTCGGGGGAAGCGGGTTCACTTGGGTTTCCCCGACCCGGCTAAGGCAAGCGGAACTGACGAGGAAGTGATGGCCGTCTTCCGATCCGTGCGCGACGCCATCGCCGAACAGGTGCCGGCCCTCCTGCGCGACCGGGCGTACCCTCGCACTGACAGGTCATGAGTTTAGTCAGTGCCGGCAGGGAGACAGGGAATACATACCCTTGCCAGGCTTTCTGTGAACACTGTATCTTTGATAGGAGCGAATTTCGATGCCTGAATTTCTAGAAACAACCGTTGACAAATTTACCTTTCGAGTAGCCACTGATCGGCTGTATAGCGACGGCCACCTGTGGATCAAATTGGAGGGCAAGTTGGCACGGATTGGCCTGAGCGATTATCTGCAGCAAACGTCGGGGGACGTGGCCTTTACCGACGTGGAGCCAGAGGGCACCCAATTGGCCCCAGGCGATGATTTGGCCAGCATCGAGACCATCAAAGTCAACCTGGTGCTCCCCTCGCCCATCAGCGGCGTCATACAAGAGATAAACCCTTCGCTGGAAGATGCGCCCGAGTCGGTCAACCAGGACCCCTACGGAGAGGGCTGGCTGGCCCTGGTGGAAGCAACCGACTGGGAGACTGACCGCGCCAACTTGCTCGATCCAGAGACCTATTACGAGGCGATGAAGGCCGAAGCGCAGGAGGAATCGAAGGAGCTATGAGCGAGAATGGACGGGTGCTGATCGTGCCGTGCAGTGGCATCGGCAAGACCTATGGTACGGTGGGGCGCGAGGCGGCTTACAGCCTGGTCGAGGATTTGCGGCCTGGAAGTACCGAAGTCGTGGCCTTGTCGCTGTTGGTGCTGGGGGACGAGGAACTGCAAGCCCGAGTGCAGTCGGACCCGGTCATTGCTGTGGACGGCTGCAAGCTGGCGTGCGCCAGCAAGATGGTGGCCGAGACCGGTGGACAGGTAGCCTATGAGGCCAACGTGCTCGACACCTTCCGCCGTAACCGAACCTTGCGTCCCAAGGGTGTCTCCCGGCTGAATCCCGACGGGCAGGCATTGGCGCACAAACTGGCCGAGGAGTTGGCCGAAGCGGCGGACAGGATCTTAAAAGGGGAGGAGGTGTCCTGATGCCTGACCTGCCCAAGAAAAAAGTGGGTATCGTCGCCTGCAGCGGTGAAGAGATGGCCGAAGGGACCATCACCCGCCTGGCGGCGCTCAGGGTCCTGGAGCAGATGCGCCCCGACGACACGGTAACCATCTGCCTGCCTCTCTTCCTGGCGGGAGGGGAAGGGGACCGGGCCTTCGCCCGCTTCTATCCTACCGTGGCTGTGGATGGTTGTGAGAAGCGCTGTGCGGCCCGGGCAACAGAGATGTACAGCGGCAAGCCGGCCGCCGGCATCGTGGTTACTGACCTGGTGCCGAATGGCATCGGCCTGGGTACGGCGCGCCGCCTGAATGAAACAGGGAAGCAGACTGCCAAGGCTGTGGCCGAGGTGATTGCCGCCCGCGTGGACGAACTGTTGGAGGCGAGGGGAAGGCGTCGAGAGGGCGCAGCGGTTGAACAGACGGGGCAGGGAGAGACCCACCAAGTGAAAGAGGAGGTCGAAGAAGCGGTAGAGGCCACCTGCTCCTGCGGTTCGGGCATTCCGGTCCTGACCATGTCCGTCAACAGCCGGCGGGAGACGCTGATTGCGGTACCGGCTATCTTCGAGCAGTTCTACCAGGAGGGCAAACGGCCCGGCGACAGCGTTGCCGACGAGTTACTGCAAGTTACCCGTGTCTACAACTCCATCCCGGATACAGAAGCCCCTGCCTACCAGGCAGCCCTGCTGAGAGAATTTGAGCTTTACTGCCAGAATAAGGAGAACTGAATGGCTCGTACTGCTACCTACCACACCACCGTCACCTGGAAGGGCGATCATTGGGGTCACCTGACCATGGGCAACGGTCCGCAGATGATGTTCTCCGCCCCACCCGACGCCCAGGGCCACGCCGGGGTATTGACTCCGGAAGATGCTTTCGTCGCCGCGGCCAACACCTGTATTATGATGATGTTCATCTGGGCCACCGAACGCTTTAAGCTGGACCTGCAGTCCTACGAGTGTTCCGCCGAGGGCACCAAACTCGTCGAACTGGACCGGACGGAAATCTTCACCGACCTGGTCCTTCGGCCCAGGATTGTAGTCAGGGCCAACGGTGAAGCCCGGGAGCGAGTCTGCAAGCGGGTGGAGCGGGCGCTGGAGTCGGCCCAGAAGTACAGCCTGGTGGCCAACTCGGTGAAATCCAGGATCGTGGTCGATCCAACAATCGAAGTCTTGTCCTGAAATGGAGAAACCTATGACCACACACGATGAAACGTCTGACGATGTTCCCCCATCCGTTTGCTCCTGCGCCGGCGACCCTTTTGCGGATCTGCCGCCGGAGTTGCGCCCCCGGCCCAAGCCGCGCATGGGGAATCTGCGCCAGGTGACCTGTCCGGGTTGCGGGCTGCAGTACTGGACCAACCGGTCCACCGACCTGTGCCCGGACTGTGAGAAAAAGGGCGTCACAATCACTTGATGAAATCTGGAGGTTACTATTCTATGCTTACCATCAAAGTTCTGGGACCCGGCTGTTACAATTGCCAGGTATTAGCTGAGAAGACTGTCGAGGCCCTGGAGGCCGTCGCCGAGGAACAGCCGGAGGAGTTTGAAGCGACTATCCTGAAAGTGACAGACCGTCAAGAAATTATGAAATACCCGATTATGTATACCCCGGGCCTGGTCATCAACGAGAAGCTGGTCAGTGCCGGGCGTATCCCGTCGCTGGATGAGATCAAGGACTGGCTGGCTCAAGCGTTGGCAGAACCGGCATAGATGAAGTAGGGGCGGGATATTCCGAGGAAACGAACAAGAGCCAGAAGCCAGCTTTTGCATCTCGCTCTCCGGCTTCTCTGCAAAAGCTGGCGCACCACTTGAAACATATGCATATCACCTACTAAAGGAGAACACAGCTACATATGGAGGAAAAACAAGTTTTACTGGATGCTCTTAAGTTTCACGGTCACAAATGCTGGGCCAGCGTGGCTGGGATCCGGGCCGGATTGGTGGCGCTGCGTACCCTGGGAGTGAGACGCTCCGGTGGGACGCAACTCTACGGGATTGTGGAGACCGGCGAGGAGCACGGCGGTATGTGTTTTGGCGATGGCGTGCAATATGCCAGCGGCTGCACCTTTGGCAAGGGCAACATCGGCAAGCAGCCCTACGGCAAGCTGGCCTTCACCCTGGTCGACAAAGCGACCAACCGGGCGGTGCGCGTCTCCTACAAGCCCACCTTACAGAAGCAAATTGCCGGATCCGCCTTCATGCAGAAGCGCGGTATGGGAATTATGCCGGATGACATCCCCGAAGAAGAACAGATGGAACTGGTCAATCTGGTGTGGGATGCGCCAGAAGAAGAAGTGTTGGCGATTGGCGAGGTCTTCGATTATTCGGGTGAGTGGTTCCCCGAAGTGATGGGCTTCGTCAAGTGCGATGCTTGCGGAGAACTGGTGGCTAAGGCCTATCTGCGAGTGGTGGGCGACAAGCACGTCTGCATCCCCTGCTCGGGTTACGACCGCTAGGGTAGCACCATGCTCGTGCTATACCTGGTCAGCGCGCTGCTGGTGTTCGTCTTCTCCGGCCTGCTGGCCATGGCCGGGCTGGGAGCCGCGTTTCTGTTCGTGCCCCTCTTTTACTACATGGGCGTGCCGCTTGACGAAGCGGTGCCAACCGCCTTGCTGTTAAACGTGGTCAGTCTGCTCTTCGCCACCGTCAACTACTGGCGGGGCAAGCTGATCAACTTCCGCATCGGGCTGCCGGTGCTCGTGGTGGCGGTGATCCTGTCGCCGTTCGGCGCCCGCCTGACCCCGCACGTGGACAAGAAGCTGCTGCTCGGCCTGTTCGCCGCCTTCCTGGTCTTCGCTGGCTTCATGATGCTCTTCTTCCGGGCCAGGAAGCGGGATAGGAAGCTGGGCCGGGCCGTGGAGGTTGGCGCCGGCGGCGCGGTGGGCGGCGTGGCGGGGTTCATGGGCGGGCTGTTGGGCGTGGGCGGCGGCAACTTCATCGTGCCGGTGCTCAACTGGTTAGGGCTGGACCCCAAAGTGGCAGCGGGGACGACGGCGTTGGTGGTCGTTTTCTCGTCGTTTTCTGGTTTCATGGGACACGCGACGTTGGGCGGCCTGGATCCACTGTTCATTGGCATCACGGCGGTGATGGCTGCCGGCGGCTCCATCGTTGGTTCGCAGGTCATGAAGACAAAGCTGTCCAGCACGCAGTTGAAGAAGGTGATCGGGGTGCTGCTTTGGCTCATCGCCGCCAAGATGATCTTCGATCTGTTCAAATAATGAACGAACTACACGACAAACGTCTGACCGTCATCGGCGCGGGGAACATCGGCCGCATCCTGCTCGAACGGTTGCGCGCCGCCGGGGTGCTGACCGGGCACCTGGCGGTATGCGATGCCGATCCCGCCCGGCGTCAGGCGGCTACCGAAGGAGAAAACAGATCAGCTTGAGCGTAAGCTTTGGAAAACAGAGACCCCAGGCGTGTAATCCATTCAATTACCTATACAAACCTAAACTGCGGAGGAGATTGATGCCACACACCAGGCGCATCCTGCCGATTCTGTTCTTGCTGACATTGCTCGTCCTGCCAAGGCCGCTGGCGGCCGATGGTCCAGTGGTGCGCGCTGTGCTTTTCTGGTCCGAAGGCTGCCCGCACTGCCACTACGTGATAGACGAGGTGCTGCCACCCATTCAAGAGAGCTACGGCGGGCAATTTCAACTCAAGTTGCTACAGGTCGAGCACCCGGCCAATCAGGTACTCTACCAGAGAGCAGTAGAGGTCTACAATATCCCACCCGAACGCTATGGTGTGCCATGTCTCATCATCGGCAACAAGGTACTGGTCGGCTCGCAAGAGATCCCCGACCGCCTGGCGGCCGAGATCGAGCGCTGGCTGGCAGCCGGCGGCGTGGACTACCCGGTCCTGCCCGGCCTGGCCGATGCCCCGGCGCTGGACCTGTGTGGGACAACCCGCTGTGCTGACGAGGCGGCGGCTGCGTTGGTCGATCTGCCCCCAGCTCCGGACCCCGGTCCCGACCCGGTGGCCAACGCGCTGGCCGGCGTTGTGCTGCTAGGCATGGTGTCTGCCCTGGGCTATTCCCTGGCAGCCACCCTTCGAGCCGGGAGGCAGGCCAACCCTTCCTCAAATGCACCTGGAGCCAGGCAGCGCAGGGCCCGGAAGCGGGTGACGCCCACGCCCGCCTGGCAACACCGGGAAGTGCCTGTGCTGGCTCTGTTCGGGCTGGGCGTGGCCTCATACCTGGCTTACACCAAGCTGGCCGATACCGCCGTGGTGTGCGGGCCGGTGGGCGACTGCGATGCCGTACAGACCAGCGTCTATTCAGAGCTATTGGGCATTCCGGTCGCGTTGCTGGGCGGGCTCAGCTACCTGGGCATCCTGGGGCTGTGGGTCGTCTCCCGGCTGGGAAGAGGTCAGGCCGCCGACCTGGCCAGGCTGGGACTATACGGCCTGGCGCTGGTCGGCACCCTGTTCTCGCTGTACCTGACCTTCCTGGAGCCCTTCGTGATCGGCGCCGTCTGCGCCTGGTGCCTGGCCTCGGCGGTGACCATGACCTTGATTTTGCTTCTTGTCACACAAATAGCTGTACGAGAGACACTGGCGTTGGCGGCCACCAGCTAAGAAATGAGACGTGATCTCGGTGAGTGAGGCAGTGTCATGAAGAAATTGCTGGCGATATCCCTGGCAGATGAGGAAATCATCGAGTTATGCCGCATCCTGTTGGACAGGGACGCGGACGGCGCGCTGGAGTTCCTGCAGACTCACGTTAAGGGCAAAGCGCGTGACTTGTTGGAAGGCGGCTGAAAGGTGATGATCGAGGTGCCCGGTGCGGGCATCATCCAAGTGAAAGGGGGTCTGTAAGGAACTCATTTCAGACGTCTGTGTGCTTTGCCAGTCAATATGCTTCACAAGGAAATTATGACGGACTGTAGGAGGGATGAAACCATGAACGAAAACGTGCCACAATGGAGTGGCCTATGGGCGCTGGTCGTTGCTCTGTGCCTGGCGCTCGTCGGGTGTAGCGGCGGACAGATCCAGGTGGCCCGGGCCGAGCCGGTCGAGCGCGCGCTGGACGCCCAATCGGTCGAATTGCGCAACTGCGATGCCCCGACTGAACTGCGCCGGTCGTTGGCATCCGAAGTGGAGATCGATAAACAGATCACCATTGCAGACCAGGCGACCGCAGTGGCGGGTGGCGAAACAGCAGAGATATCACCGGACGTGAAAGCCAGGCTGGTAGCTGAGATCGAAGCCGCTTACACGCAGGTGTACGAGGGGGCAAAAACCGGCGTCGAACAAACCGAATTGACAGTGCCGGTGGCCAGAATCCACACGTACCGCATCGAGTGGAAAGAACAAGTCTTCAGCTCAAGCGTGTCTTTCTCCATGAACGGCGAACCCTACACGGCTCCCTACACGTACGCGTTGTGCATCCCGGACGAAGTGGGCTTTCTCGAAATGGGCTGCACAGCTTGAAAGAGGTAGTCATGGATCTGCCAGTTGGCAGAACAGGAAAGATCATGGTTTTTGTTGACGCGTTGACGCTGACCAAGACTTTGCCCTGCCTGGCGGAGCCGGGCAAGCTGATCGTCATCGGCCGGCCGTCGCGCTCGATCGACGGCCTGCTGCCCCTGGCGTCCGACCCGGCCTTCGCCGAGCGGCAGGCACAATTGAGGGCATTGGTATGATCTGGCTGTTGACTCTTTCAGCCAGGAGAATGAAGGTTCCTGTCACCTGCCCAGAGAT
>JAHELX010000892.1 GCA_024643945.1 Anaerolineales bacterium | reverse complement strand
CCGCTCAATTTCAAAATTACCAGCCATGGCGCGCACATCACCACCACCTCCGTCTAAACACCAGTTTCGCGTACAAATCGACCGGCGCCGGCCCGAACCAGTACCAGATCTTTTCCAACATGTGGGCACCTCCTTATGTATTTGTCCAATAATATAATACCCGTGCGTTGGGTATAACTTTGCACTTCAGTCGGCAAATCAGGTGTAGACTGATGGCATAAGTACCAAATTACTTCTGGACAAGTGCTTTTGTGTTGCCAAGGGATTTGCCCCCGGCATTTTCAGCATACCAGACAAAGGGGTGCAGTGTCGTCTACCGAAGGGCACATTTAGGGGGTACATTCAGGGGTGTATTGCAAGTACAAGGGGAGGATAGCACGCGGAAAACTAGAATCCCGGCTTCTCAAAAGAGCCGGGATTCCTTAGGCCAGGTGATTAGCGGAGGATCGAGCCGTCAAGAGTCTTATTCCAGAATCCGTATTTCTCTGGCTTTGGCGATGGCCTGGGTACGGCTACCCACGTCCAGCTTGCCGTAGATGTGGTTGACATGCCGCTTGACGGTGCCAACGGCAATAAACAGTTTCTGGGCAATCTCCGCATTTGTCAACCCGGCCGCGATCAAGCCCAGTACTTCAAGCTCGCGCTCGCTGAGAGGTTCGACCAGAGGTTGAACGGGGGTGTCTCGCCCTGGTTTGGTGACCCCGGCATAGGCCAGGAGCTGATCCACAAACGCGGGGGCGGTGTGCCGGACAGCCGGGAGCAGCGCCATAACCTGGGTGTCCTCATCCAGGAAAAGCCGGTAATAGTCCTGGGAGGCGGCCATCTCCAGCGCCCGAGCCAGATAGCCGCGCGCCAACAAGCTGTCTCCCGACCGTTCTGCAGTCAGCGCTTGCAAAACGTGAACAGTAATCAGCCAGCGATACAGGGCACGTTCCTGTGTGAAGCGCTCCAGACGATCCAACCAGCGTTGCGCGTCTGGCAGCCGGCCTTGGGAGAGCAGCAGGCGTCCATAGACCACGTGCTCCTCTATGCGCAAATACTGGGGAATGTCGTCCAGGGATAAGCCCGCCGTTCCCGCCCAACGCTGCGCAAAGGGGAGATCACCTTCCTTCAAGCGCATGTTGACTTCGCTGGCAAGGAGCCAACCAATATCTCCCAGGGCTTCCCTGGTGGCGAGCTGGTGCGCTCTCTGCAAAGCTTGCAGCGCAGCGTTGGTCTCTCCCTGGGCGTATAGGATTGGTCCCAAAACGCCCAAGGCGAGCGTTTGCGGGCTCCCCAGCCCGAGTTGATCGGCCAGGACTTTGCCTTTCTCAGCATAACGGCGGGCTAGCTCTAGCTGATTGGCTTCATAGTGAAACAACCCCAGTCGGCTGAAGAGAAGGCCTGTCATCGGCAATGTACGCCCCATCTCGTCGGTATAGCGTTCGATGGCCTCCTCGCAGGCGGCGACGGCTGCCCGGCGCTGACCGTGACTGCCAAGGGCTGTGGCTAAAGAGAACTCGGCCGTGACGGCGAAGACTTGGTCCCCGAGGTTGTGCCCAATTCGCCCTGCTTCGCGAAATGCGGCAATGGCTTCGGTGATGGGCCTGGTTCGCTCCCGTGCCTCGGCCATCGCCCACAGGGCAGCGACGCGCCAGTGCGGCTGGTTTTCCTCCAGTGCTTCGAGGGCATCGGCCGCCAACTGGATCGCCTCTTCATAGTTTCTGCGGAACAGGAGAGTAATAAAGCTGCGCAAGACCAGAACCTTACCCAAATCTGCGGCCGGTTCCTGGCCCTGACGCAGGCACCTTTCCGCCCTATCGGCGTATTCCTCGGCCAAGGGCATTTCAGCGTTCAGCGCCAGCACCCACCCCTTGTAAGTCGCCAGTTTACCATCGGCCCGCACGCGCTCGTCCGGCAGGGCGTCCAACCAATGGCGCACGGTCGACACTCGACCCTGCAGCATCATCTCTTCGGCCGCCAGTCGAATCAAGCGTATGGCATCCTCGAGAGCCTGCACCCACCGCTCCGATGCGTTGCGGGATGCTGACCCTAAGCCTGTCGAAGAGTCTTCCGAGGCCGGGGCGCAGGCGAGCGTGTGCCGGATCGCCTGGCTCAGGAGCCCATTGGCCTCATACCAGTGTGCCGCTTGCTGATGCAGCCGCATCTTCTCCTCGTGGTCGAGCTGGGTACGCAGCACCTCGGCAAACAGGCGGTGATAGCGATACCATTCACCCCGATGATCGAGGGGAATCAGGAACAGGTTGGCCCCCGCCAACCCTTCCAGGATGGCCTGGCTATCTTGCCTGCCCGTCACGGCATCGCACAGCGGGGCGGTCAACCGGTCCAGGATGGCCGTCTGGTGTAAGAAATCCCGCGTTGCCGGCGCTTGCCGCTCCAGGACCTCGGCCACCAGGTAATCCATTACGTAGCGGTCATCGCCGGTGAAGGCAGCAATGAAAGCTTCGGCCTGCGCCCCATCTCCGCCCTCTTGCAAAGCCAGGGCCGCCAGTTGCAGGCCGGCAACCCAGCCCTCGGTGCGCGCCTCGAGCGCCGTCACGGCTTCGGAAGAGAGGTTCAGGCCCATGGTCCGGTTCAGAAAGGCTTCCACCTCTTCGGGGGTAAAGCGCAGGTCGCGCTCCCGGATCTCGGTCACCTGTCCCCG
>JAHELX010000891.1 GCA_024643945.1 Anaerolineales bacterium | reverse complement strand
CAGCCTTTCCAGGCTGCTCAGGTGGGCCCCATGACTTTTCAGAGTTTTTCATAGACATAATGGAGGCAAAGTACATGATGAGCGAACCGATCGACGAGACACCCGGTGCGCCGGGCATTGCCCCTCGTTGGACATCCAGCGCCAAGAGTGGGGTGGGTACAGCGCTTAGCGCTGACAGTCGTGTTTGGTTTACCCTCAGTCATGGGATCTTGAACGAAATCTACTACGCTCGGGTGGACCAGGCCTGCACCAGAGACCTGGGCCTGATCATCACCGATGGACGAGACTTTTTCTCGGAAGAGAAACGCTTTACCAAACAACAGGTTGCGCATTTGGCCGAGGGCGTGCCTGCCTATCGGTTAGCCAATACCTGCCAGCAGGGACGTTATCGCATTGAGAAAGAGGTGCTCACGGACCCTCAACGCGACACGGTCGTGCAACGCATTCGTTTCGTGCCCTTGCAGGGGACGATAGAAGATTATCATCTTTATGCCCTGTTGGCCCCGCACCTGGGCAACCGGGGTAGTGACAATACGGCCTGGGTGGGTGACTACAAGGGTGTTCCGATGCTTTTCGCCGAACGGGACGGCAATGCCCTGGCGCTGGCCTGCTCCGCGCCGTGGGTGAAACGCTCTGCTGGCTTCGTGGGCGTCTCTGACGGCTGGCAGGATCTGATGCAACACAAGCAGATGACCTGGACCTACACCCGGGCCGAGAACGGTAACGTGGCCCTCACCGGCGAGGTGGACCTGGAAGTATCCGGCGGCACCTTTGTGTTGGCTCTGGGTTTCGGTCGCACGTCTACCGAGGCCGGACATCGTGCTCTGTCCAGTTTGCAGGACGGGTTTGAGACAGCACAGGCGGCGTATGTTCAGGCGTGGCAGGCCTGGCAAGGCACTCTCTCTCCCCTGGAGACGACAGAACCAGGTTCGCGCGACCTGTACCGGACCAGTACGGCAGTTCTCAGAACGCATGAGGCCAAGCGCTTTCCGGGCGGCCTCATCGCCAGCCTCTCTATTCCCTGGGGCTTTGCCAAAGGGGACGACGACCTGGGCGGCTACCATCTGGCCTGGCCCAGAGATCTGGTGGAAACGGTTGGCGGACTGCTGGCTGCCGGAGCGCAGGAGGATGTCCTGCGCGTGCTGCATTATTTGCAAGCCACTCAAGAGGCCGACGGTCACTGGCCGCAAAATATGTGGTTGGACGGGGCCCCCTACTGGAGCGGCATCCAGATGGATGAGACAGCTTTTCCCATTCTTTTGGTAGGCCTGGCCCAACGGGAAGGAGTTTTGGGTGATGACGACCTGAACCGCCTGTGGCCGATGGTGCGCCGGGCGGCCGGTTACCTGGTGTGTAACGGCCCGGTGACCCAGGAGGACCGCTGGGAAGAGGATCCCGGCTACTCGCCCTTCACCCTGGCCGTCGAAATTGCTGCTCTGTTGGTGGCTGCAGATCTGGCCGATCTGAACCAGGAATCAGCACAGGCAGACTATCTGCGGGAGACGGCCGACGCCTGGAACGCCAGTATCGAGCGTTGGATTTACGTGACCGGCACCGACCTGGCTCAAGAAGTGGGGGTGGAAGGTTACTACGTACGCATCGCGCCGCCGGAAGTGGCCGAGGCCGCGTCACCCGCCGCAGGTTTTGTGCCCATCAAGAACCGTCCCCCGGGCCAGAGTAGAGAGCCGGCCTCGCACATCGTCAGCCCCGACGCCCTGGCCTTGGTGCGCTTCGGGTTGCGTGCACCCGACGATCCGCGCATCGTCAACACGCTGAAGGTCATTGACGCCCTCCTCAAGGTGGAGACACCCTTTGGGCCTGCCTGGCACCGCTATGACGACGATGGCTATGGGGAGCACGAAGATGGCTCAGCCTTTGATGGCACCGGTGTCGGGCGAGCCTGGCCCTTGCTCACCGGCGAGCGTGCCCACTACGAATTGGCAGCCGCGCGACGAGATGCGGCGCAGAAGCTGCTACAGGCGATGGAAGCCTTCGCCAACGAGGGGGGGTTGATTTCCGAGCAGATTTGGGACTCGTCCGACATCCCTGAGCGGGAACTCTTCTGCGGCAGGCCCTCCGGCTCGGCCATGCCCCTGGTCTGGGCGCACGCTGAATACATCAAGTTGCGCCGCTCCCTGCACGAAGGGCGTGTCTTCGATATGCCGCCCCAGCCGGTGCAGCGTTATCAGAAGGATCAGACCGGCTCCTCCTACGCCACCTGGCGTTTCAACCACAAGCGCCGGACCATTTCCGCCGGAGATGGTCTGCGTCTGGAGGTAACAACACCCGCCGTCGTGCACTGGAGCTCCGACGGCTGGCGAACCATTCACGATGCCAGGATGCAAGACACCGGCCTGGGTATGTACATCGCCGACTTGCCGACCCAGGACTTGCCAGCGGAGGCAACCGTTGTCTTCACCTTCTACTGGCCCGAGGCCGCGCACTGGGAAGGCACAGATTTTGCAGTGAAGGTCGAAAGTTCTGGCTAGTCGCCGGTCAGTTCAAGGGGCCGAAGATGAACACGAGAGAAAACCCATGATCCTCCAAGAGAACCAACGCGTCAACAGCGTGGTGCGCGCGCTGATCTTCAACCATAATTACCCGCACTCTCCGGGGTATGGCGAGGCGCCGGACGCGCGGCTTT
>JAHELX010000890.1 GCA_024643945.1 Anaerolineales bacterium | reverse complement strand
CTTACGGCGTTGAGGATATGGTAGGCAACGTCTGGGAGTGGACGGCCGACTGGTATCAGGCTTACCCCGGCAACACCACCGACGATCCTTACTATGGCGAACAGTGCCGGGTGACCCGGGGCGGCGGCTGGTTTGACGAGGAGCCGCAGGCTACCACCTTCAACCGCAACTGCGCGGATCCCAACAAAACCGCCAGCGACGAACTCGGCTTCCGCTGCGCTAAGTCAAAGTAATTTGCGGAAATCAGGCTACTTTCGCCACAGAAACACGGAACACGCCGAGTTTTTATAAGCATTCTCTGTGTGTAACTGCGCAATTTCAGCCTAAGAAAGGAGGGATGGTATCGCCTGTTGCATGTAGGTCCAACTAGTCTAGCCGGTTCAATTCAAACACTTTCCTTAACAGAAAAGGAGGAGTCTCAATGAAGAAGCTACTCAGTCTCACGATTTTGGCGATCCTGCTTCTGACACTGATGCCCATCGCGGCGAGTGCTCAGGGGCCCGTGACCTGCCAGGAGGAGGTCGCCGTCCAGAAGGACGACTGGCTTTCCAAGTATGCCGACAAATACTTCGGCAATGTCTTATCCTGGCCGGCCATCATGGCCTTGCATAACCAGGCGGCACAGGCCGATGCTCAGAAGTTCCCCGACAAAATCGTCAACGCCGACGTGCTGGAAGTCGGCTGGACGATCTGCATCCCGACTGAGGATGAAGCCAATGCCTTCCTGGCCACTTACGACCCCAGCAAGCCAGAGCTGTTGTTTGCTGCCGGGGCTGCTGGCAAATTGGTGGTGGGTAGCTGGTGGACAGCTGGTGGCGAGGCCGAGGGTCTGAACGGCATGTTCAAGATCTACGAGGAGAAATATCCCGACGTAGAAATCGTCAACGCCACGGTGGCTGGCGGCTCGGGCACCAACTTCAAGGCAGTGCTCAAGCCCCGTCTGATCGGCGGCAGCCCGCCCGATACCTTCCAGCTCCACGCCGGCCTGGAGGTCGAAACCTACAGCCCCGAGCAATACCTGGAGCCGGTGGACGACATCTATGCCTCCGAGGGCTTGGTGTCCGCCTTCCCGCCCGACCTGCTGACCCTGCTCAAGTACCAAGATCACTACTGGGGCGTCCCGGTCAATATTCACCGCTCCAACGTATTGTGGTACAACAAAGCCGTCTTTGAAGCCAACGGGCTGACCCCGCCGACCACCTTCGAGGAGTTCCAGCAGGTGGCCGACAAGCTCGAGGCAGCCGGCATCCAGCCTTACGTGATGGGCACCAAGGAAGGATGGGAAGCAGCTCACGTCTTCGAAGATGTACTGGCCGGCACGCTGGGGGCCGAAGCCTACAAGGGCCTGTGGACCGGCGCTACCCCCTGGACCGGTCCAGAAGTTACCCAGGCCCTGGAAAACTTCAAGATGATGCTGAGCTACGTCAACGCCGACCATCCGGCCCTGACCTGGGACGGCGCAGGCGAGTACCTGATCAACGGCAAGGGTGGCATGATGATTATGGGTGACTGGACCGACGGCTGGTTCACCTCCAAGCAGTTCACCGGCTACGGCTGGGCGCCACCTCCCGGCACCCAGGGCATCTTCGTCGCCTTGTCCGACAGCTTCGCCCTGCCCAAGCAAGCACCTGACATGGAAAACGCCAGCAACTGGCTCAAGGTGTGCGGCTCTAAGGAAGGCCAGGAAGCCTTCAACCCCAAGAAGGGCTCCATCTGCGCCCGCACCGACTGCGATCCCAACCTGTTCAACGCGTACCTGCAGTCGGCCATGAAGGACTGGGCCGTGGACGCCATCGTGCCCAGTATGCATCATGGGGCAGCGGCTATCCAGAGCTGGGTTAACGACTACGACGATGCTATGCAGTTGTTCGTGACCAGCGGTGACGTGGCCGGCACTCAGGCCACCTTGCAGCAGGCATGTGTAGACGCCGGCGTCTGCCAGTAAATCGTTTAGAGCAGGTGAGACAGCCCGGTCTGACCTGGGAGCCTCGCGTTCAATGAATATCGAAGACGAAGGACGGAAACGGTGAAGAAAACCGTTCGTCCTTCGTCTTTCGTCCTTCGTTTGCTTTTGGTTCCACCATCGACCGTTGAGATAGGGGCAAAGATTGGAGAGGAAACATATGCGACACTTGACATGGGAGCGGGTCGTCTCGATTCTGCTCATCACGCCTTCCGCCCTGGCCATCGCCGTCTTTGTGTATGGCTTCATCGCTTTCACCAGCTTCGCCTCGCTGACCAAGTGGGACAGCCTCCTGCCTAATTTCAGCCTGCTGGGACTCAGCAATTATCAGAAATTGTTCGCCAACCAGCGCTTTCAGATCGACCTGCGCAATACGGTCAGCTTCACCATATTGTTCCTGATCGCGTGCCTGGTGCTGGGCTTTTTTCTGGCCTTTCTGCTCGACCAGCGCATCCGGGGTGAAGGCATCTTCCGTAGCATCTACCTGTTTCCGATGGCCATCTCGTTCATCGTGACTGGCGTGGTGTGGCGTTGGCTCTTGAATCCCGGTAATCCTGAATTGGGGGCTACCGGCGTCAATTTGCTCTTCGAGAAGTTAGGGCTGGGATTTCTCAAATGGGGCTGGTTCACCGACCCGACCGTCTGGCACATCCCGCAGGGCAGCCTGATAGGCCAGGGACTGG
>JAHELX010000889.1 GCA_024643945.1 Anaerolineales bacterium | reverse complement strand
CTAATCGGGAGAGATGCAGGTTGATTTCGTCTCCGGGCTTTCTAGCGCGTCGGGCTGAATGAACATGAGTTTTTCCCACGCGCCCGGAAATGAAAAAGATACTAATGACAAGCAAGGTGTTGAGTCTCATAAAGTCGTACCGGTCAAAGTCTCACAAAGTCGTACCGGTCAAGGTGGTGCATAGTGCCATCTCGCGCCAGGCAGATGGGGAGAAAGGTAACGCCAGTTGGTAAGCAGGCAGGGCCACCAAAGGTCCCAGTTCGCCCATCAGATCGGATTGGGTGAGCCCACGGGCAGGGAGCCGCATCGCTTGATGACCATCCTCGGAGAGGCATTTCAACTGGCACGCCTGGGGATCAAAGGTAATCTCCAGCATCTGGTCGCCAAGGTTTTTGCCAACTCCGTAGCGATGGGCACCCAGGGAGAATTGTCCTACCGAACTCGTCCGGCGAAACCAACGCCCTTGAGCCAGGTAGGTGTATACCCGCTGCATATCCAGCAAGGCTTGCTCCCATTCTGGGCGATAGGGCCGTCCTGAATGGTGCGCTTCGGGATAGGCCTGCAACGGAGCCCGACCGCCCAGGGAACGGGAGGGAAAACGCTGGTTGAGAAAGTCCAGGCGGTCTGATAGGTGATGCTGAAATGCCAGACCATCCGCAAATACCTGACCGGTGACGGCCTGGCGGGTAACGGTTTGATGACCACGTTCTATCACGCTATGTTCCTCAGGAGGTGGCTTCTCAATGAAGCGTACCTCAATACCCAGAGCGATCAACCACAGGTGCACAATGGTCGGATACGGGGAGGCGCACGTATTATCATAGAAGACACTATCCCGGTCGAGACTGATCCGCTCGGGCAGGCCATAGCGCATGAAAGCCCGGCGCAGGACGAGCTGATAGTCGAGGGTACTCGGATGGGAGCTGTTCAAGCACGGAAAGCTATCCACTTTCAGGCGACTGAAGAGATCGCTAATGTTGATGATGGAAACACAACCCAGAGGAGGGAGACGGATTACGCCCTTGGCGTCCATTTCCCATTCCTCATGCGCCCGCTGGGGCGTTCTGGCCCGTGGCTGAGGGAGTTGACTGTGGCGTTCATACTTTCCAGTAAACCCTTTCTCGTTCAAAAAGGCGGCCACCCGCGACCGACTGGGCAACTTCAAGTGCTTAAAATAGTCGTCTTCTCCCAGTTCCGCGAGAAGCGTCAAGGGACCCCAGCCAGGGTTCCCTTCGCGCATCTCTTTTACTGCGTCCCGAAGTTCCAGTGGAAACTGCCCCAGTGCACCCGTGGCAGGCCTTCCCATCCGGGAAACCAGGCCGCTTCGCCCCTCCCCTTGGTATTTGCGCCGCCATTTGCGCACGGTCCAAACCGAGATTCCCATGGCGGTAGCGATCTCTGGGTCCGTTTGACCGGCTTCCCAGCGTTCGCCAATTTCAATACGCTCTTTAAGTGTGGTCTTTCGTCCTCGTTGGGCCATAGCTGCTCTCCTTGCCAGCAACTCATCTTCTCGGACAAGGATAGCAGACTGGTACCTCAGGTCAACAAGGGCGGTACGACTTTTCGAGACTTTTGTTAAGGTGCAACCGGTACGACTTTACAGGATTCAACAGGTCGTATCTATCATGATTTAGGGCAGTTTGTGCAAGCCATCGAGATCTACGAGGAGTCCTTGGCCATCGCCCGCAAGGTTGGTGACCGCCGGAATGAGGGTATCTGGCTCGATAATCTAGGCCTTGCCTATTATGCCTTGGGTCGGGTTGAGCAGGCTGCTGAATTGCATGGACAAGCCTTGGATATCGCTCACCAAGTTGGTCATCACGCAGGAGCAGTCGACCGCCTTCGCCACCTAGGCCATGTCCACTACGCTCTAGGGCAGATTCAGCAGGCCATTGGACTTCATCAAAAAGCTATGGCCATTGCCCAAGAGATTGACAACCCTGAAGGGAGAGGCCACCAACTATTGGAACTAGGCAAACTATTCCTAGTGATCGGTGAACTATCTGAGGCCAAGCGATGTTGTACAGAATCTTTAGCCCTTAGTATGCCAGAGTTCAGTTATTCGGCGGCGCTGGCGCTCGGGATTGTGCTCCTACATCAACGCGATTCAGCCGCCGGAGAGACTTTCGCAGATGCGGCTTCCCGCTGTCGTGCTATGCTGGGCAAGACACCAGGTTTGTACGAACCACGCTACGTGTTGGCTGCTGCGCTGGTCGGGCAGGCGGTCTGCGACCTGAATTGGAAAGAGGAGAATGAACGGGCTGAGTTGCTAGCCCCTGCATTGGCCGAATACCGACGGGTGCTGGAGATCACGTCCGCGCCTGGTGTCGTACAGGACGCACTCCAAGACATGGAACTGATCAGCACTGCAGGCATCGAGGGTCTGGAACCTGTCTTCGAGCTGCTGGAAGGTGCAAAGGCAAGGCATGAGCATTGATCTAACCGTTGGCATCGTGCGCATCCTCAATCGAAGTGGCCAAACCACTGGCGCCGGCTTCGTCGTCAGCGACGATGGCCTCATCGCCACCTGCGCTCACGTCGTAGCCGACGCTGGAGCCGGGCCATATGACATAGTACGCTTCATTTTCCACCAGACTGGCGACGAGGCCGCTGCCACCGTCGAGTCAGATGGCTGGCGAGCCCCCGAC
>JAHELX010000888.1 GCA_024643945.1 Anaerolineales bacterium | reverse complement strand
CCCTGTCAATTGGCGCAGGATGCCTTGCGCGGCCACCAAGTCCTGCCCCCCGGCCGCAGCCAGTATGGCGTCGGTCAGGTCATCCAGGGCGGATAGCGCCACGGGCGTGTCCAGGTCGTCGTCCATAGCCGTGACGAAACGCTCGCGATAGGGCGCCGCGTCCAGCGGATTTCCACCGGCGACCGCATCGGCATGGCTGGCGGTGGCGTAGCGCTCCACGCGGATGGCTGCCTGGCGTAGCCCGGCCTCGTCGTACTCCCACGGCGTGCGGTAGTGATGGCTCAACAGGTAGGCACGGACGGCGTCGGGGCTGTAGGTTTGGAGCAAGTCGCGAGCCATGACCAAATTGCCCAGGCTTTTGCTCATCTTGTCACCCTCGTGGCGCACCATAGCGATATGCATCCAGAAGCGGACGAAGGGCTGCACGCCGGTATATTGCTCCGATTGGGCGATCTCACACTCGTGGTGGGGGAAGATCAGGTCGCCGCCGCCGCCGTGGATGTCGATCGTCTCGCCCAGGTAATGCAGCGACATAGCCGAACACTCGATGTGCCAGCCAGGCCGGCCCGGCCCCCACGGACTGTCCCAGGTCGGCTCCCCTGATTTGGCCGCCTGCCACAGCACAAAGTCCAGCGGGTCTCGCTTGTTGGGATCATTGGGGATGTTGCCCCGCTCGTTGGCGATGGACAACATCTCGTCGCGAGGGATGCGGCTGAGTTGTCCAAAGCGAAGGCAATTGTCTACATGGAAATATACCCCGCCGTTCTTCTCATAAGCATAGCCCTTATCCAGGAGCACGCGGGTCATTTCGATAATTTGGGCGATTTCTTCGGTAGCCCGCGGGTAATAGGTGGGGCGCAGGGCGTTGAGAGCATCCATATCTTCGATAAAGCGCCGTGTCCAGCGGTCGCCCAACGTCTTCCAGTTTTCACCCACTTCCTTCGCTTTACGCAGAATATCGTCGTCGATATCGGTGACGTTCTGGGCATAGCGGACCGGCCACCCCTTGAACTCGAAATAGCGGGCCAGGGTGTCGAAGACGACGTAGGTAAAGGCGTGGCCCAGATGTGTCGTATCGTAAGGGGTGATCCCACACACATACATAGTGACGTGGTCCCCGGCCGGGGTGAAAGTTTCTTTTTGTTGAGTCATTGTGTTGTACAGTCGCATCAGGTATTGCTCCATCTACTTGTCAGGATTTCACAGTAATGCTTGATTTTACCACGAACGCTGAGAATTGAAAGACAGGATGCGTGATCCCACCAGCCAGCGCGCTCTCTCGATCGGATTCCTATATCCCCGTACTATGAGAAGGAGAGAATGACTTTAATCGCGCCATCGTCCTTAGTATCAGCCAGCTCGACCCCCCGTTGGGCATCTTCAATAGGGAGCAGATGGGTGGCAATTGCTTCGATGTCTACCTGGCCAGAGGCGGCCAGTTCAATGGCTTTTCGCACGTCATCGTGATTGCTCATGCTGCTGCCGACGATGTGTAACTCTTTCCCGATAATCTCGTAGGCCGTCAACTGGAGGGGAGAAGTAGTCAGCAGGGCGACCAATACGATCCGGCCTCGCCGCTTCGCCATCTCTACAGCCCGGTTGACCAGCAGAGTGTCATCTGCTGTGACGAAGATAACATCCACGCCTTCGCCTCCGGTCAAAGCTTTGACCTCAGCCACTAGATCGTCGTCCGGCAGTAGAAAATCATGGGTGGCGCCCAATCGTTCCCGCGCAGCGTCCAGGCAGTGCTGATGAATATCGGCGGTGATGATTGGCTCTGCCCCCTGGACGTGGCATACGCCTGCCAACAGTCCCCCGATGGACCCCGTCCCCAATATGGCCACCGACTCGCCCGCCACCAAGTTAGCCTGCCGGGCGACGTGAACCGCCACCGTCAAGGGTTCAATCAGACTGCCCTGGGCGTAAGACAGGTTATGCGGCAGGGGGAAAACGGACCTCTCTGGGGCGATGATATATTCGCCGAAGGCGCCGGGCCAGGCGGGCGTGCCCAGTACCTTCTTGGAGGGGCACAGGTTGACGTCTCCGGCGCGGCAGTAGGCACACTGACCACACGTCCACTGGGGGTCCACGATCACTCGATCACCCACCTTGAAACCCGTCACCGCCTTACCAACCGACAGGACGTCGCCGGCTGCCTCATGTCCGAGAATGACCGGCGCTTTGCGGTAGGGATGAGTCCCGTGGAAAGCGTGGATCTCGGAGCCGCACACGCCCACGGTTTTGACCCGGATCAAGACCTGGTCGTCGCTTTGGATGCTTGGCATTGGGGTCTCGGTCAGTACGAGACGCCCCTCAGTTTCTAAGAAAGCTGCTCGCATGCGATCAATACCTCTCACATCTCTTACCCACGAGATTTTGGACAATATACCGTAGGAACAGCCACTTGGCAAGCTTCAACACTATTTAGCTGAGATGCGAAGGTGCAACCCCACAGGGGGGCTTCGCTCCGCACTTACGCAATGTCAAATCGAGCACTTTATCGCCATTTGAGCTGTTTTGATTGGCGCCGAAGTGCGGAGCGAAGCCCCCCTGTGGGGTTGCACCTCACGGCCAGGAGAGGCGTTGACATTCCCTTAAGCTTAGTCTATACTGATGAAGGTAATTTAGTTCCGGTAGTTCAGTCATAGTA
>JAHELX010000192.1 GCA_024643945.1 Anaerolineales bacterium | reverse complement strand
GACCCGGAAGGCATTGCCCGCGCTTTTTGGCAGAACTTACAAGGGGGAACCATCCAGGGCGGTAGCTCCATCACCCAGCAATTGATCAAGAACATCATCATTGACCCCGATGAGCGCGTCCAGCGCTCTTACGCGCGCAAAATCAAAGAGGTCATCATGGCGGTTGAAATTACGCGCCGCTATGAAAAGCCCCAAATCCTGGAGTGGTACCTTAACACCAACCACTACGGCAACCTGGCCTATGGCATCCAGGCTGCGGCACAAGTCTATTTTCAAAAGCCAGTGGGCGAGCTGAGTCTGGCCGAATGTGCCATGCTGTCTCCTATTCCCCAGTATCCATTACTCAATCCCATTGACCGGCCGGAAGAGGCGAAGCAACGCCAAAAGGTTGCCCTGGATGCGCTGGCGCGCGATGGGTATATCACCCAGGCCGAGGCCGATGCTGCTTTTGCCCAATCGTTGGAGATCAAGCCGGTGCAAGAGCGCTTCGACATCATCGCCCCGCACTTCTCGATTTACGTCCGCAAACAATTGGAAGAGATGTTCGGCCCGGACCTGGTTTACCGGGGTGGACTCAAAGTCTACACCACCCTCGATCTGAATTTCAACAACGAGGCCGAGCGTATCGCTCGCGAGCAGGTGACCAAACTGATGGAAGAGGGGCATAATGCCTCCAACGCCTGCGTGGTCGCCGTACGGCCTAAGACGGGTGAGATCCTGGCTATGGTGGGTAGCATTGACTACTGGAACGAAGAGATTGACGGCAATGTGAATGTGTGTGTCGCCGATCCGGGCCGCCAGCCAGGGTCCTCTTTCAAACCATTCAACTACGCCACGGCCTTTGCCCAGAAGGTGCTCACGCCGGCGACGATGGTGATGGACGTGCGTCGTTCTTTCCCCGACCCGCCTAATCCCCCCTACGTGCCGGAGAACTACGACCGCAAGTACCATGGCCCGGTTCGGCTGCGGCAGGCCCTGGCCCGTAGTTACAACATCCCGGCTGTATGGACTTTACAGCAGGCCGGCGTGCGCAACGTGATCAACACTGCCCATCGTATGGGTATTACCACTCTTAACGGTGACTTTTATGGCCTGGCTCTCACCCTGGGCGGCGGCGAGGTGAAGCCCCTGGACATGGCCTACGCCTTCAGTGTCTTTGCCAACACGGGGGTGATGGCCGGTCAGCCAGTGCCTCCGGAGCGCCAGCGCCCGGGGCAACGCACTCTCGAGCCGGTAACTATCCTACGCGTGGAAGATCCGGCGGGCAACATCCTGTGGCAATACTCACAGCCGGAAACGCAACAAGTGTTGGAACCGGCTCTGGCCTATCTGATGACCGACATCCTGTCGGATAACGACGCACGCGCGCCGGCCTTTGGCCGGAACAGCGCTCTCTACTTTGAGGATCGCCGCGTCGCAGCCAAGACCGGTACCACCAATGATTTCAAAGATAACTGGACTATCGGCTTTACCCCGCAAATTGCAGTGGCCGTGTGGGTGGGCAATAATGACAACGAAGCGATGAAAGACGTGACCGGCCTCTCGGGCGCGGCCCCCATCTGGCACGATGTGATGGCCTATTACCTGCGCGACAAGCCGGCCGAATGGTATCTGCGTCCGCCCGGCCTGGTGGATGTGCGGGTGGACGCTGTGTCGGGCTTGCGTCCGACCGAACAGAGCCCAGCAACTGTCACCGAGATGTTCCTGGAAGGCTCCGAGCCTAAAGCTTACGACAATGTGCATCAGGTTTTTCGTATCAATCGGGAGAACGGCAAGCTGGCGACTGTCTATACGCCGCCAGAATTGGTCGAGGATCGCGTCTACGAAATCTATCCCCCCGAGGCAGCCGACTGGGCACGTGACAACGACATCCCTCAGCCTCCGAACGAATACGACGACGCTTACGGTCCACCGATTGCCAGCGGCCCGGTCGCCATTGTGCACCCTACTCCTTACCAATACGTCCACGGCGGTGTGGTCATCACCGGGAACGCTATGATAGATAACTTCGCCCTCTATCGGCTGGAATACGGCCAGGGCCTTAACCCCACTTCGTGGACTCAGCTTGGCGGTGACCACACCAGCCAGGTGGATCGTGGTCCGCTGGAATTCTGGGATACTGCCAACGTGCCTGAGGGCCTTTATACCCTACAACTGACCGCTGTCCGCCACGACCAGACCTTCCAGCAGGCTGCCGTACCGGTGACGGTGGATAACACACCCCCCGAGGTAACCCTCCTTAATCCGCCAGATGGCAAAGTCTACAAAATGGAAGCGGACGAGTGGGTCAACATCCAGGTAGAGGCGGTGGACAACGTCTCGATGGACCGGGTGGAATTTTACCTGGACGGCCGCAAAATTAACGAGTCGACTGTGGCACCCTATAGCACCCGCTGGACTATTGCTATGTCGGACACAATCCCGGTGGAGGGGACTGTCGTTACTCAAACCCAAACCGCTGTCAATCCTGATGGGACCTCCAGCGAACAGGTCATCACACTCACTCAAGTCATAACTGTTCCCAATCCGGAGGCGCCTGACCAAATCCTTCAGTATATGCAGGTCTACTCTGGCGGCCTGACCATCATTTCCAACACGACTAGCATCACACCTGGCATTGGCTACACCGAAACCCACAGCCTAAAATTCATCGCCTACGACGCTGCTGGCAACAAGACCGAATCCGAACCCACGACCTTCTCCGTTATCCACGACCCAGAGGCGTTGGAGGAAGAGTCGCCCCAGGCCGTGCTTCTACCCGCCCACCACGCGGCACACCTGCGGGGTGCTCGTATCCGCTGGATAGAGGAAGAGCCGGTGGCCTGGTTGCTGCCGCTTGCCTCCTCAGTAATCGATCGGCAGGTGGTAACCGGTGGTAAGAGTCCACCGGGATAAACCCACCAGAATTCTTAATTGAATAGGAGAAGGCGAATGGAACTGCACGAATTTCCTCGTCCACCCCAAGATAATGGTCGTGGCGTCCACTGGAGCCTGAGCGTCTACGAGTGGGGCAAGCGCGACTGGAGCTTTTGGGCCGAACAATTGCAGGCGATGAAGATCAAGTGGGTGAAGGTGATGGACGATGGCGGCGGCTCAGCCTTGCCGTTGGTGCGCCGCCTGGTTGACCTGGAAATTATGCCGGTTGTTCGTCTCTACTGGGAGGAGCAAAATCCAGGCAACATTGGCCAGCGCGGACGCGAGACGGTGAGGCGCTTTGTGCAGACCGGCGCTGCTTACTTTGAGACCAACAATGAACCAGACCTGGCCCTGGAATGGAAGGACCGGCGCAGGCCACCTAACTGGCTGGACATCGTCGCGGATAACTTTATCATAGATGCCGACATCATCCTGGAGGAGGGGGGGCACCCGGCAGTACCCGCCTTCGGTGTGGGCACATTAAGAGATCCTTTCAGCACAATAGTCGAGCGTGGGCGGCGTGATATTTTGGATGGAGGTGCCTGGGCTGCCATTCACAACTACTGCCTTGCGCGTCCGCTGGAGTATCCCAACGATCCGGTCAATATGCGTGGCGAACCCATCACCGAGGAAGAGTGGCACGCTGCCGGTGGCAGGTGGGCTTGGGAGATCGGTTGGGAAGAGGTCAACCAAGCACGCAAAGCGGCGGCGAATCCCAATGCCGATATTATGGCGGATGCCACCTGTTTCCGAGGCTTTGAACAGTTGAATGCCTATATCGTGCGTGCCCTTGGTCACCCTATTCCCATTATGATGACTGAGGGGGGCTACAATGTGGCTCAACGGGCCGGTACTACTGCCGGAGACGATCCGCGTTACCCCAAGCCCACCCCCCAGGCGGCGAGCGAGATGAACCTGAAGATGTTCCAATATATGCAGGGTGACCGTGAGATCCTGGGCAAAAAAGTCCCTGAATACTTCTTCGCCGTGATGCCATGGCTGATTGCCGCGCAGCGTATTGGGGTGCTGGCACCGCCAGCCGAAAACCAGGGACCGTGGTTCACGCACAAGTACGACGAGGAATGGGGCCTCACTGGCGAATTACCTTTGGTGCAGATGCTTAAGGACCTCCCCTCGCGCCTGCGCCAGGATGGGCCACTTCCCCAGCAATGGCACAAACCACTTACCCCTGACAAGCTGGGCCGTAACTGGGATTTCCGGTTGAATTACCTGGGGGCGGGCGTTAAGCTGGAGCCGCCGGTTGGTCCCCTGGGGGGGGCTGCCGGTAGCCTCTACTGGAAGTTCGTGGCAGCCATGTGGCTGGATAAGGAAGAAGCTGCGGGCGCGAGTCACATCTTCGTCAAGGCATTGGACGTCGATGGCAAGCCAATCGAAAATGCTGCTTTCGCCGTTGCCCGTCCTGATGCTCGGGACTCAGTGACGACCAAAGGTCCTGCGGATGGCTTTTGGGGCAACTACGCTATGTACGGCCTGTTGGGAACCTATAGTGTGGAGATGACCGAGGGAGGCTATCCCTCGGAGCGGGTGACCGGCGTGGGGCTGGGCACGGAAGAGGTGCCCGACGCCTGGACCAGCACCGCTTTTCGCTTTACCTTCCAACTGGTGACGGCGGACGACGGCGGCGCTGCAGCAACCGAAGTGACCGAGGCTGCAACGGGGCCTTCAAGCGCCGGGGTGGTGAGCGGGGCCACGGAAGCCCCGGCACCCCCGCCCGGGCCAGGGCAGCCGGAGATGGTGCAACCCCCCCGCCCGACCGAAGCGGAAAGGATAGCCGACTTGCACCGCGCCCTGTTGGAAGCGGCCAAACCGTACATCATTCCCCTTAATCCTGATGCGGCGTTGTATAAATATGCTCGTCGGCACAGGTTGGGCGAGCGCCTCTCCGACGAGTTCACCATTGAGCGTGAGGGAATCAAGTATGTAGCCCAGGTCTTTGAGAGGGGGATAGCCTATGCGCCAGTCGGTCAGTGGGACCAGGTGACACACGTCAAGCACGAAGGTTGATTCAACTTTGAGCGCTTTTATATGCTCGGAGGATTTGTGGGCGCGTGGCCATGGCCCTCAGCATCCCCTCAAGCCAGAGCGCCTCAAGCGAACCTGGGAGATGCTGCAAGCCTATCGCGCCTTCGACGGCGAGACATCTCGCGTGGTGCCGCCCCGGCCAGCTACCGACGACGAGCTATGCCTCTTCCACACGCCGGATTACGTCGCCGCCGTGCGCTGCTTAAGTCAAGGCGAACCGGCTGTGGATCCCGCGCGCTATAACTTTGGCCCGGGTGATAACCCTATCTTCCCTGGCATGTTCCAGAGTGAGTCGCTCAAAGTGGGGGCGGCGTTGGTTGGCGTCGAGTGGCTGCTGACCGGTCAGGCTGAGATTGCGTTCAGCTTTGCTGGTGGGCTGCACCATGCCAGGCCAAATCGTGCTTCTGGCTTTTGCGTCTTCAACGATCCGGCCATTGCTATTCATCGGTTGCTGGACGCTGGGCTGCGGGTGGCCTACGTGGACATCGATGCCCACCACGGGGATGGCGTGCAGGCCGCCTTTTACGATACTGATCGGGTGTTGACCATCTCATTGCATGAGACCGGCGCCACTCTCTTCCCGGGCACCGGTTTTATGGACGAGTTGGGCAAAGGGGCAGGTTATGGCTATAGCATTAACTTCCCCTTTCCTCCCTACACCGACGACGAGCCTTACCTGGAGGCCTTCCGCGCTCTGGTGCCCCCGCTGGTGCGCCGTTTTGCTCCCGACGTGGTTGTCAGCCAGCTTGGCTGTGACACTCATTGGCGCGACCCGCTCAGTCATATGAACCTGACGACGCACGCCTACGAAGTCGTCGTCCGCGAAATCAAGTCACTGGCGCCACGTTGGCTGGCGTTGGGGGGTGGTGGTTACGATCTAACCGTGGTGCCTCGCGCCTGGACGCTGGCTTACGGTGTGATGCTCGATCGGAAGTTCCCCGACGAATTGCCCCTTGCCCTGGAGCGCTCTGAGGGTGTCGCTGGCTATGAGTTGCGCCGGCTGCACGATCAGCGTATGCCCTTCATCGCCGAAGACACGCGCCACCATGTGCGCAAGACTGTAGCTGCTCAAATCAACCAACTGCGACAAGTGCTGGACCTATCAGCCTCGTAACCATACGCCATACGCACGCGAAGCGCGCAATACTTAACCAGGAGGTCAATGTGGACACCCAGACAATTTTGGAAAAGCAGCGCAAGTATTTGTGGCCCAGCCACCTCACCTACTACAGCCAGCCGCTCCCCTTTGCCCGGGGCGAAGGGATGCATCTCTACGACGTGGAGGGTAACCAGTACCTTGACTTCTTTGGTGGCATCCTCACCGTCAGCGTGGGGCATTGTCATCCCAAGGTGACCGAGGCCCTGATCCGGCAGGTCCAAACACTGGTGCACACTTCCACTCTCTATCCCCACGAAAACCACGTCAACCTGGCCCAAAAGCTGGCCGAGATCACGCCGGGCCGGCTGCAAAAGTCTTATTTCCTCAACAGCGGCACTGAGGCCAATGAGACGGCGGTGATGCTGGCTAAAGCGGCCACCGGCGCCCAGGAAGTTATTGCCCTGCGACATGGCTATAGCGGCCGCTCGGCGCTGGCGATGACCCTTACCGGCCAGTCGGGCTGGCGCATCGGTGGCACCCACATCTTGGGCATCAAGCATGCGATGAACCCCTATTGCTATCGCTGTCCCCTCAAGTTGACTTACCCGGAATGCGGCATTGCCTGCGCGGAGGATATCGAAGACCTGATCAAGACCACCACCTCGGGCCGGGTGGCGGCCTTCCTGGCCGAACCGATCCAGGGGGTAGGCGGGTTTGTCACCCCACCGCCGGAATACTTTGGGATTGCGGTGGGCATTGTGCGTAAGTACGGGGGGCTTTTCATCTGCGATGAGGTGCAGACCGGCTTTGGGCGCACTGGCAAATACTGGTTCGGCATCGAGCATTGGGGCGTGGAGCCGGACATCATGACGATGGCCAAGGGCATCGCCAATGGCTCTCCGATGGGAGCTACCATCGCCACGCCCGAAGTGGCCGACAAGCTGGAGGGATTGACTATTTCGACCTTTGGCGGCAATCCCGTTTCGTGCGCCGCTGCGCTGGCAACCATCCAGGTGATGGAAGAGGAGGCCTCACCGGCTCACGTGGAGGAGGTGGGCGCTCATTTGCGCCAGGGCCTGGAAGCGCTCCAGCACAAGTATCCCCTCATCGGCGATGTGCGAGGTATGGGGCTGATGCAAGGAGTGGAGATGGTGCGCGACCCTCAAACCAAGGAGCCGGCTACCAGGGAAGTAGCCCATCTATTCGAGGCGACCCGGGAGCGGGGGCTCATCATCGGCAAGGGCGGGCTCTACGGCAACGCCCTACGCATCGCCCCGCCCCACGTCGCCACCAAGGGCGACGTGGACCAGGCGCTGGAAATCCTGGATCATGCCTTTGCCGAGGTGCAGGAGACGGTTTAGCTAGCAGACCCCGGACAGTGGACAGCAGACAACGGCGTAAGGGCGCACAGTCGTGCGCCCTTACTGTTCCATTTCTTCCTCAAACACCTCTGCGCTGAAGACATAAAGATCGGCGTCGCGCCAGGCACCAGAGGGGAGGCCGGCTTTGAGGCAGATGGCGTGGAGAAACTGGTCGCGGCTCCAGCCCCGGTCACTGGCTACCTGGGGCAATAGCAGGCCGACGCGGAAATCTTTGCGAATCAGCAGGCCATGTCGCCCGACCTGTATCTCGTCGGGACTGCGGATCGGCCGGAAAGGGGACAGGGCCGAGATTTCGATGAGGATCTCATCTAACTCGGATGCCGTGACCGGGGGGAAGCGAAAGTCACTGGTCGCTGCGGAGATAACGCAGTCTTGTAAGGTGTGGTAAAGGGGTTCCGACACCTCCACGCGCCCAATGCATCCCCGCAGCTCGCCATCCCGCCGCCGGAGGGTGACGAAGGCCGCCACTTTTTGCAATAGCCCAGCATCTTCAGCATCTTCATGAAACTCGGCTGTATAGTCTGGTATGGTGCCGGTCGTGAGATACTGGGTCAGTGTTTCGCGAGCGATCTGCAGCGACCTTTCCTTTTCAGCCTGGCTCAGGTGAGGGGTGTCTACCTGCTCATCCGTTGAATACAATAAGTCTTGAGCGTTCATACGGCACCTCACGGGTCAGCCTGGAGATTTGAGATTGGAATGAATGCTTGGTGATCAGAGGTTAGAGAGTGCAAATACGCAATACGCAACACGCAATACGCAGTACTATGTTCTATTCTATCACTTTTTGATTTACTTTTCAATCACCTTTGAGGTCTATTTTCTTCACTCATTGCACACAGTTTGGATCAGGCCTTAGCACTTCTGGAGGGACCAGGGCCCATTCGCTGCCGCTGCCCAGAGGTCGCCAATACCACTCCAACCAGCGCGGCCCGTCGGTGAAAAGCGTCTCTAGCCGAACAGAGTGCCCGCCGGCGCCCAGAACGACGCGGACGACTCCTTCCCCTAGTGTCTTATGGTGATCGTCGTCGATGAGGAGCTGACCGTCCACCATCAGGTGTGCGCCGTCGAACGATCGGACGCGAAACTCGTACTCGCCCAGCTTATCTGTCGCCAGGCAGCCAGTCCAGGCGGCCTGCACCGGGCCGGCCAGCTCGCGCGTGAAGTCACGGTAAGCGATGAGCGGTGCAATTTCTTGTCGTAGCGGAGTCCCCTCCTGCTCAAACACGCCCAATAGCCCGCCAGACCATACTTCGTCCCACAGCAGATAGCGGGGCACCGCCTCCCATGCCTCTCCATCCTGTCGCCAGTACAATTGCAGTGCTTCTCTCTCTCCTGGCAGCGTCGTCCTGACCTCGATTGGGTGCGGACCGGCGGGTAGGTCGAGCGCGAGGGCAAGGCCATCACACGACTTGTCTGCGCCAGGGACATCAATCCGGGTGCTATCAATCTGGAGATAAGCCCCGCCTGATCCCTGCTCCGCTGCGTATGGCAGGCAAAACTGGCGTGGACCATCCTCGGGCAGCCAGAGGGTTCCGCGCCAGACTACATTCTTGTCTATTGCCCCTTGTAGGGAATGAGGATGGGGGTTAGCAGGATTGGCCGGCTCCAATGATCCCCCTTCTCGCTGGTCAGCAGGATAAATGTGTGCCGCCAATCCCTGTCGTTGGCGGATGATCTGGGCCGGGACAAAGTAGGTGGCGAACATCAAGGTCCCGTTCTGATCCAGGTAGGATTGGTAGTTGCCGTCAGGATAGACGCTCCGCAGGTAGGGTAGCCGGTCCAGGTGCGAGGGCCAGAGAAGGAATAGCGCGTCAGGCGGGTCCGACTGGCGTAGCGGGACCCAGTCGGTCACGTTGACCACGTCCCACACCTTAGCGTTGGGGGCCTCAAAACGAAAGGTGCCGAAGCCTGCATAGATATTGGGCGTGCCCATCAGGTAGATCTGGGTGCTGGGGGGCAGAGTGGCCATCAGGTGTGCCGCCTGGGTGGAATCCTGCGTGGGCCGCCTCTGGCGGATATAGCGGTTGACGTAGGCGTCATAGTTGTTCCAGCCCACCAGAGCCAGTAGTGCGAAGGCGGGGATGAGGGCCAGTAGCTCCCTCAACGCTTTTCCGCTGAAAATGGACTGTCTCGCTTCTGTTAGGAGGCTATGCCTTTGAACGGCGGGGTGTATTTCAGTTGGGGGGCAGACCCCTCCCCCAGCCCCTCCCCGCATCGGGGAGGGGAGCAATAGCCGCTCGGCGATTTGCCGCCACCAGCCCCCCAGGGCCACCCCGGCCCAGATGAAGGGCACCGGCATCAACGCGGCCAGGCGGGGCACGAAAGGGGCGTCAACGG
>JAHELX010000191.1 GCA_024643945.1 Anaerolineales bacterium | reverse complement strand
AGCATCGTGTCTTCCAGAATACAGGCCTGGATGCTAATGGTGACGGGTTCGTTGATGGCGATGAACTCCGCTTCTTCCTGCGCGAAGGACCGCATTAGTCAAGGCAAAGTACTTGTCCACTGATAACTTTGCATTTTAATCGGCAAATCAGGCGTAAACTGATGGCAAAAGTACCAAGTTATTTCTGGACAAGTGCAAGATATTTCCAGGCCATGCCTCACTAAATGAATGCCCTGGATCCGCTGGCTGACGGCGCGCGCCGTTCCAAAAACTAGTGACATTTGTCACCAGTTTTTCATTTGTGAATAACTTGACAATCAGGATAGGGCCGCCTTATACTATTAGGAAGCAAGTGACAAATATCACTAATGCTAGTGACACTTTTCGCAATCAATGAAAAGATTGCACAACTTAATACAATAGGGGGTGTTTATGATGCCTTTGGAAACCGTGCAACCCTCTTCTCCCAAGACCTTCTTCGAGGAGGTCATGGCAAACACACCAGGCGGCGAAGCCTTGCGCCTTTGCCTTCAGTGCGGAACGTGTGGAGGCTCTTGTCCTTCGGGCGAGGACATGGAGTATTCGCCGCGCCGCATTTTCGCTATGGTCGAAGCCAATATGAGGGACAAGGTGCTACGCAGCAACACACCCTGGTATTGCGTATCCTGCTACTACTGCACGGAACGCTGTCCACAGGAGATCCCGATCACCGACATTATGTACACGCTAAAGCGCATGGCCATTGCTGAGGGGCTGTATGAAGATTCCGACGCGCCCGACTGGTCACAAACCTTCATCGGCTTAGTAGAGCAATATGGTCGCAGTTTTGAATTGGGGTTGGCCTCTCGCTATCACCTTACCCATCGGCCCCTGGGTAAGCTCAGCCTGGGGACTTTTGCCCTCGATATGCTGCGTCGTGATCGACTAGCCCTCACTCCCAGCCCTATCAAAAATGTTGCACAACTCAAGGCCATCCTGAGCAAAGCTAAAGAACTGGAGGGGGTGCGATGAGATACGCCTATTATCCTGGCTGCTCCTTGGAACGCAGTGCTGCCTCCTACAACACTTCTACGATGTCGGTGGCCGACAAATTAGGACTGGTCTTTCAGGAGATTGAGGACTGGAATTGCTGTGGAGCCACGGAGTATTTTGCTATCAATTTGCTGGCGGCTTATTCCCTGGTCGCTCGCAACCTGGCTCTGGTACCCGATGATCTTGAGGATTTAACTGCACCTTGCAGCGCTTGCTATATTAACCTCAAGAAAACAGACAAAAATATGGGTAAATATCCTGATTTGGCGCACCAAGTGAACCAGGCGCTGGCAGCCGGGGGCCTTCACTATGATCCTGGCCGCTTGCACGTGCGGCATCTGCTGGACGTTGTGGTCAATGATGTTGGCTATCAGACAGTCTCCGAGCACGTCACGAAGCCGCTCAGCGGCTTGCGGGTGGCTCCTTACTACGGTTGCCTGATCACTCGACCAGATTGCGACTTTGATGATCCTGAGCATCCCACCTCCATGGACCGGCTGTTACGTGCTTTGGGCGCTGAAGTAGTCGACTACCCCCTCAAAGCCCAGTGCTGTGGCGGCCACATGACCCAGATCAGTGACAAGGTAGCTTACGAGCTTATCCGCCGCCTGTTACATAACGCCGCTGAGTATGATGCCGACCTTATCGCTTGCGCCTGTCCGATGTGTCAGCTTAACCTGGATGCCTACCAGGGTAATGTCAATCGGTATTTCGGGACTGATTATCGTATACCTATCCTGTACTTCACCCAGTTGATGGCCATTGCTTTTGGAGGGAGCGCTGCGGAGGCTGGTCTGGGGTCCGAGATTATCTCCGCGCAGGTGGCTCTGGCCAAGGTCGACGTGGAGCTGCCAAAGCCGGAAGAGCACAAGAAACCCAAACGGCCTAGCAAAGAAGCATTGCCAATGCCGCAGATGCCAGGTCAGGAGACATGATAATGAGCGAGAAGATTGGTGTATATGTTTGTCACTGTGGCTCGAACATTGCGGGCAAAGTGGATGTAGAGGAAGTCGCCCAATGGGCTGCAAACCTCCCCAACGTCGAAGTCTCCCGCGATTACGAGTTCATGTGCTCTAGCCTGGGCCAGGAGTTAGTGGAGACAGACATCAAAGAGAAGGGACTTACCCGGGTGGTAGTTGCTGCCTGCTCCCCTCATATGCATGAGCGAACTTTCCGGGGGGCCTGTGCCCGCGCTGGCCTCAACCCTTATCTCTTCGAGATGGCCAACATCCGCGAGCACGACTCGTGGATCCACGAAGATCGGGGCCAAGCCACCGCCAAAGCCAAAGCCTTGGTCAGTGCGGCCGTCCATCGAGTGGTTCACCAGGAGCCGCTGGAGCCGATGCGAGCCGAGATCAACCCCGCCACCCTGGTGGTAGGGGGTGGGGTGGCTGGTATCCAGGCCGCGCTGGAAATCGCCGAGGCCGGCTATCACGTCTACCTGGTGGAACGCGAGCCGAGTATCGGCGGCCATATGGCCCAGCTCGACAAAACCTTCCCCACCCTCGACTGCTCGGCCTGTATCCTCACCCCCAAGATGTTCGACGCCGGCAATCACCCCAACATTACCCTGCTTAGCTATAGCGAGGTGGAAGAGGTAGATGGATACGTGGGCAACTTCACCGTCACCATCCGCAAAAAGGCGCGTCACGTCCTCGAGGACAAATGTACCGGCTGCGGTATCTGTACTGAAAAGTGCCCCAAGCGTGTGATTGACGACGTGTTTGAGGCCGGCCTGGGCTATCGCAAAGCCATCTACCGTCCCTTTCCTCAAGCAGTGCCCAAGTATCCGGTGATTGACACCGCAAACTGCATCTACTTTGAGCGGGGCAAGTGCAAGGCCTGCCAGATGTTCTGTCCCACCGAGGCCATCGATTTTGAGCAAGAGGATGAGATTATCAAGGTAGAGGTGGGCAACGTTATCCTGGCTACCGGCTACGACCTGTTCGACGCTCGCAAAATCTCGCAATACGGGTACGGCCGGCTGGCTAATGTGTTTACTAGCCTTGAATTCGAGCGGATGGTGAATGCGGCTGGTCCCACCAGCGGTAAGATTGTGCTGCGCGATGGGGTCACAGAACCTGAGAGTATCGCCATCGTCCACTGTGTGGGCAGCCGCGATAGAAACTACAACGAGTACTGCTCTAAAATCTGCTGTATGTATTCGCTCAAGTTCGCGCATTTGGTTCACGAGCGTCTGCCCCAGGCTGAGGTTTACAACTATTACATTGATATGCGCACCCCCGGCAAAGGCTATGAGGAGTTCTATCACCGGCTGCTGGACGAGGGCACTCACTTCATCCGGGGGCGCGTGGCCGATATCACCGACGCTGCACGCCGGCCGGGTGAGGAGGGCAAACTCATCGTGCAAGCCGAGGACACCCTAATCGGAGGGCAGCGGCGCGTGCCGGTAGACATGGTGATCCTCAGCGCCGGCATCCAGGCGCGGCACGACGCCGGCGAAACTGCCCACAAGTTCGGCATCAGTTGCAGCTACGACAACTGGTTCATCGAGAAGCACCCTAAGCTTGACCCGGTGGCAACCATGACCGATGGCATCTTCATCGCCGGCTGTGCCCAGGGGCCGAAAGACATTCCTGAGAGCGTGGCGCAAGGCGCGGCTGCTGCCGCCCGCGTGCTGGGCCTCATCACTCAGGGAGAGGTAGAGCTCGAACCGGTGCGTGCCATCATTGACGAAGAGCGATGCTCCGGCTGCCGTATCTGTAACAACATGTGTCCCTACAGTGCGATCGACTTCATTGAAGATCTGGGCGTGTCGCGGGTGAATCCGGCGCTCTGCAAGGGCTGCGGCACCTGCGTGGCTGCCTGTCCCAGCGGTGTCATCACTGGTGCCCACTTCAGTAACGAGCAGATTATGGCTGAGATTGAGGGTATCCTGGTCAGCTTGAATGGAAAGGAACCGGTCGAAGAGGTTGAGGCAGTACCAGCTTAGTCCAGTCGAACGACGAAGAACGAAGGACCAATGGCAAGACTTGCCTTTGTCATTCGTCGTCTGCCCTTCGTCCTTCGAGCTTGATGCTTGATGAGAGAGGAAACCATGAGCGAACACGACAAATTTGAACCCGTTATCGTTGGGTTTCTCTGCAATTGGTGCTCGTATCGCGCAGCCGACCTGGCCGGTACGTCCCGGATGAAAATGCCTCCTAACGTGCGCGACATTCGCATTATGTGTACCGGGCGGCTGGACCCAACCTTTGTACTCAAGGCACTGCGCGAAGGTGCCGACGGTGTGTTGGTGATGGGTTGTCATCCCGGCCAATGTCACTACGCAGAGGGTAACTACAAAGCGATGCGGCGCATCGCCCTGCTTAAGCGTACGCTGAAGCAATTTGGTCTGGAGGACGAGCGAGTGCGCCTGGAGTGGGCCAGCGCCGCCGAAGGCCCCAAATTCGCTGCCACCGTCACCGAGATGACTGAGACTATCCGCAAATTAGGGCCGCTGAACTGGAAAAGACTGACCGGCAGGGATGGTCACATGGAGCCAGTGGCCCATCCCGAAGCAGAATTCGAGGAGGTGGCCGCATGAGCGACCGCGAAGCGTCCTTGAGGGAGAAGCCGAAAATCGCCCTTTACTGGGCCGCGTCTTGCGGCGGATGCGAAATCGCCGTGCTGGGCATCCATGAGAAGATCCTCGACGTGGCCAATGCCTTCGACATCGTATTTTGGCCCTGCGTGCTCGATGGCAAGGTAGAAGATGTGAAGGCCCTGGCCGATGGCGAGCTGCTCTTCACCCTCTTCAATGGCGCTATCCGCACTGACGAGAACTACGAGATGGCGCAACTTTTGCGCCGTAAGAGTCAGGTGTTGGTCGCCTTTGGTTCCTGCGCCCACGTGGGTGGCATCCCTGGCTTGGGCAACTTCAACAACCGTCGCCAGATGTTCGATTGGATCTATCACAACGCGCCTACCACTCATAACCCCGAAAACGTGGAGCCGGTTGCCGGCGGCTGGGACTTCCCCGAAGGGCACGTCCACCTGCCGCGCTACTGGGACACCGTCAAGACCCTGGCCCAGGTGGTTGGCGTAGATTACTATCTCCCTGGCTGTCCCCCGGAAGCTGACCGTATCTGGGACGCGCTGACGGCCATTATGGAGGGCAAGCTGCCGCCCCAGGGTTCGGTCATCGGTGCCGGCGTGACTGTCTGCGACGAGTGTCCGCGCACCAAGAATGAGAAGAAAATCAAAAAATTCTACCGGCCTTACGAGATCATCCCTGACCCCGACGTGTGCCTGCTGGAGCAAGGCATTCTGTGTGCCGGCATCGCCACCCGCAGCGGATGTGGCGCACTTTGTCCTCAGGTGAATATGCCATGTCGGGGCTGCTACGGCCCCAATGAGGGTGTGGTAGATCAAGGTGCTCGCTTTTTGAGCGGAGTCGCTTCGGTGATAGATAGTGAGGATCCGGGCGAGATCGAGGCTATCCTCGACACCATCGTTGATCCGGCTGGCACCTTCTATCGCTTCAGTTTACCTGATTCGCTGTTGCACCGCGTGGAGGTCAGGTAGGAGAGTGATGAATGAAACGGATAACTATTGACCCCATCACCCGGCTGGAAGGCCACGGCAAAATTGAAATCTTTCTGGATGAAGAGGGTGAGGTAAAAGATACTCACTTCGTCATTCCCGAGTTGCGCGGCTTCGAGGTGTTTTGCCTGGGACGGCCGGCGGAGGAGATGCCTCGCATCACCCAACGCATCTGCGGTGTGTGTCCCGAAGCGCACCACATGGCTGCCACCAAAGCCCTGGACGACCTGTACCACGTCGAGCCCCCCAGCGCCGCCAAAAAGCTGCGCGAACTCTTCTACATGGCTTTCTACGTGACCGACCACACCACCCACTTCTATGCCTTGGGTGGTCCTGACTTCGTCGTTGGCCCCGACGCGCCCAAGTACGAGCGCAATGTGCTGGGGGTCATCGCCAAAGTGGGGTTGGAGATCGGCTCGCAGGTCATCGCCTGTCGTAAGCGCAACCACGAAGTCATCAAGATGTTGGGCGGCCGCCATGTCCACCCCGTCGCCGGGTTGCCTGGTGGTTGGTCCAAGGCCATGACCAAAGAAGAGCGGGAGGAGATCGAGAAGATCGCCCGCGAGAATGTGGAGTTCGCCAAGTTCAGCATCCAGGTTGTCAACGACGTAGTGCTGTCCAACCAGACCTACGTTGATATGATCACCAGCGATGCTTACACCCAACCCATTTACTATATGGGGCTGGTAGATGAGAACAACCACGTCAACTTCTACGATGGCAAAGTGCGGGTGGTGGACCCGGACGGGAAAGAGTTTTGCAAGTACGTGCCCCACGAGTACACTGAGCACATCGCCGAACACGTGGAGCCGTGGACTTACCTCAAGTACCCGTTCCTCAAAAATGTAGGCTGGAAGGGCTTTGTGCCCGGCAAGGATAGCGGTATGTACTGCGCCACACCTCTCAGTCGCCTTAACGCTGCTGATGGTATGGCCACGCCGTTGGCCCAGGCTGAATACGAACGTTTTTACGAGACGCTGGGCGGCAAGCCGGTGCACCACACGCTGGCAACCCATTGGGCGCGCATCATCGAGTTGCTCTACGCTGCCGAACATATGCTAGAGTTGGTGCAAGATCCGCAGATCACCGACCCCAACGTGCGCACTATCCCCACCGAGACTCCCACCGAGGGCATCGGCATCGTGGAAGCGCCGCGCGGGACTCTCACCCATCACTACGTGACTGACGAGCGCGGCGTTCTGACCAGAGTCAACCTTGTCGTCGGTACCACCAACAACTATGCACCCATCACCCTCTCCATCAAGAAGGCGGCCTCGAGCCTCATTCACAAGGGGACGGTGATCACCGACGGGCTGCTCAACAGGGTGGAGATGGCCTTCCGTTCCTATGATCCCTGTTTCTCCTGTGCCACCCACTCGCTGCCGGGCCAGATGCCGCTGGAGGTAGTGGTGCGGGACGCCGAGGGGAAAGTAATCGAGCGATTGAGTCAATACACTTGATACGTATTGCGTACTGCGTATTCCGTTGACTTCACGCAGTACGCAATACGCAATACGGAATACGTCGAATGAAGACCTTGGTTATTGGCCTGGGCAATCCCATTCTCACCGACGACGGCGTGGGCGTGAAGGTGGCCTATGCGGTGAGAAACTCACTGGTCCTGGACGGGCGGGGCGACGTGACCGTAACCGAGGCCAGCGTGGGCGGATTGCACTTAATGGAGGCGATGGTCGGCTACGATCGCGTCATCCTGATAGATGCTATCCAGACGTCAGGTGCTCAACCGGGGACGATCCAGCGCCTGACACTGGACGACATCGCCTCGGCCATACCTACCCAGCACAGCGCATCTGCCCACGATATGAATCTACCTACTGCTCTCGAGATGGGACGTCGTCTAGACCTGGCTCTTCCAGAAGCCATCGAGATATTTGCTATTGAAGCTGAAGATGTGGTAACATTTGGTGAGACATGTACACCCGCGGTAGCCGCTGCTATCCCTGTTGTGACAGACATGGTCCTGAGGACGCTGACTCCTTAACCGGAGGCGGCCACAATCAAATAACAGGAGGACACCTGATGGTTTCACCCGAACTTTTGCGCCGCTTTCCTTTCTTCGCTGGACTGACCGACGAAGAGATCAAGAGCATGGCTATGATCTCCGAAGAGGAGACGTACGAGGCCAACACCTTTGTTTTCCGGGAGCGAGATAAAGCAAAAAAGTTGTTTGTGCTCACGGAAGGCACAGTTGACATTATGGTAGATACCGACGAAGAGGGGTTGCAACACGAAACAGTGTCCACCCTGACCCCTGGCGACGTCTTCTGCTGGTCGGCTGTGGTTGAACCCTTCCTACTGACAGCCTCTGGCTTTGCCGCCACTCCTGTCTCCGTGATTGCCGTTGACGGGGCCGGTCTCCGCGCAATGTTCGAACTGGACTGCTATCTGGGCTACAACATCTTGCAGAAGGCAGCTCAGGTGATCTCCAGTCGCCTCAAGGGCACCCGCATTCAGATGCTGAGCCTGGTACCGCAATAAAGCATATCAGCATTTGTATCTTCTCAAAAAGTAGGGGCAAACCCTTGCGGTTGCCCGCCTGAGCAGGCACACCCGCAGGTCCCCTTTGGGGAAGACCTGCCCTTACCCCAAGATACTGAGAAGATATCAGCATTTCTATAAATGAAATAGGGGCGTCACTCAATGACGCCCCTACTAGAAATGCGGATTTCCGCTAAAGTCCACAGCCCCTTGCTTTTCAGGCAAATCTAACTCTCTTCATCTGGTGCATACTCTTCAAATCGAGCCATATCATAACCTTCTCCCGGCGGATACTCCCCTGGGGTGGGAATCAACTGTTGCACGCGTAGTTCCGCCGTGTCGAGACGGTCGTTACAATGCGCCGCCAGAGCCGTTCCCCGCTCAAAGAGTGCCATTGCCCGGTCCAACGTCAGGTCTCCCGCTTCCAACTGCTGGACGACCTCTTGCAGTTCGGTGAAGGCTTCTTCAAAGCTCAGGTTCTCAATTTCGCTCATCAGTTCTCCCCCTTAAAGACGAAGGACGGAGGACGAATGACGAAGAACTGACGACCAAGAACAGATGTATTCGCCATTCGTCCTTCGTCGTTGGTCCTTATTCGTCATTCGTCCTCCGTCCTTCGTCATTTCTTAGTCCTCTTCTTGGACGATGCTCTCAAATTTGCCATCCGACACCTGCACCGACAGCCGGTTGCCTGGCATTACCTGCCCGACGCGACTCACCACGTGACTATCCTCGACCCGGCGGACAATGGCGTAGCCCCGGACCAGGGTCGCTTGAGGGTTCAGGGCCGACAGTCGTAATGACAGACCGTTAAGCCGTTCGCGTCCCAGAGCCAGCCGGTGGGCGATGGCTGTTTGGGCCACACGGCTCAGGTCATCCACGCGCTGTCGACGCCGGTCAATCCAGGTCTGGGGCGAAAGTCGTCGCAGGGCACGTATTTCGCCCCCCAGCATATGCCGTTTATGGACGATGGTCTGGCCGACGACGGCTGCCTGTTGCGCCCTGAACGACTGTAGACGCCGGGCCAGCTCGTCCCGGTCGGGCGTGACCAATTCAGCGGCAGCCGATGGGGTGGGAGCGCGCAGGTCGGCCACGAAGTCGGCGATGGTGAAGTCAGTCTCGTGCCCCACCCCGCACACCACCGGGATAGGCGATGCCGCCACGGCCCGCGCCACCCGCTCGTCGTTGAAGGCCCACAGGTCTTCCAGAGAGCCCCCGCCGCGCGCCAGGACGACGACGTCTACATCCTTTACCTCGCTCAGTGCCTGGAGGGCGCTCACGATTTGAGGGGGGGCATCTTCGCCCTGCACCTGTGTCGGCGAGAGAATCACCTCGGCCAGCGGGTAACGGCGACGCAGCACATTGAGTATGTCGCGCAGTGCCGCACCGGCGGGTGAAGTGACAATGCCAATGCGCCGGGGAAAGGAAGGCAGGGCCCGCTTGCGCGCTTCGTCGAAAAGGCCCTCCTGGGCCAGGCGAGCTTTTAATTGCTCGAACTGAGCCTGCAGTGCACCCAGCCCGACCGGCTCCAATTCGTCCACGTAAAACTGGTACTGCCCGCTTGGCTCGTAGACCGAGACATATCCATGAGCCAGTACCGCCTCACCGTCGCCAGCCGGCAGGTAGCTCAGTCGCGGCAGCGTGGAGCGCCACATCACGCAGCGGATGCTGGCATCCGGGTCTTTGAGAGTAAAATAAACATGGCC
>JAHELX010000190.1 GCA_024643945.1 Anaerolineales bacterium | reverse complement strand
GGGTTGGGGCTTCTCTATCAACAAGTACTCCGACAACCCCGAAGCAGCCGCCAAAGTCCTGGAAGTGATGTTCGACTTCCCGGTTCAGAAGGGCTTCAACCTATCCCAAGGCCCGGTTCAAGCCAATATGAATATCTATAGCGACCCGGATGTGATTAAGAATAACCCCAACATGCCGCTCGTCCAGGCCGTCGCAGACACCGCCATTCCACCCATCCCTTCACCCAAGTTCAACGAGATCTCGGTGATCTTGCAGGGGGAATTGCACTCGGCGTTGACTGGCAGCAAAGCGCCCCAGGCTGCGCTCGACGATGCCTGCACGCAAATAGATGAGCTCCAGTGATCTAGTCTCTGACTGCTGGGCCTTAAGGCTATGCAACGCAACAGCCTTAAGGCCCAGTCTCGCCACAAGTTTGGATAACGCAATACAGAAAGGTCGTTATTCTGATGTTGAGCGCTACTTTGGTGCCGCTGATTCGCATTCTGCTCTTTTATGTGGTTATCGTAGGCCTGTTGTTCCTGGGCTTTATGATGCTGGCGCGAGCAGAGGGCGCGACACGCGGCCAGAGAGGTATCAAGAGATACCTGGTTTTCCTGGTCGGCGGAGTGTACGCCATCACCGCGCTCATCTTCGTCCTTAACCCCACCCTGGCCGTTGCCCCCGCTTTGCTGGCTATCCTGGCCAGTGTTGTGCTGGGGGTTTGGCTGGCCAAAAGGGCTTGGCGTGGCTTATCCGAAGCCGAAATCGCGCTACTTTTTATCCTGCCTGCGGTGATCGGCATTTTTCTCTTCTACTATTATCAAATCGCCCAAACCATCATTTACAGCTTGAATGATCTCGATCACACTACCAAATGGACCCAGGAGACCTTTGTGGGCCTGGCCAATTATTTCGATGTTTTCCGCAGCAAGAACTTTCTGGGAGCACTCCGGTACACATTTTACTTTACCGCCGTCGCCGTATTCTTCGAATTTTGGATCGGGCTGGGCATGGCCATGGCCACATTTTGGGTGGGACGCCGGCTGCGGGGCATTCTGCGCTCCATCATCGTCGTCCCCTGGGCCATCCCCCCCATTATCTCGGCTGCTATCTGGAAATGGCTCTTCAATGCCGACGTCGGCATGGGATACCTGCTGAAGCAGATAGGTCTTGTCAAGAAGCCACCTTTATTCCTGGCCGACCCCATTCTTGCCATGCACAGTGTCATATTGGCCGACGTATGGAAAATGTCTTCGATGATCGCCATCCTGTTAATCGGGGGGCTGGCGATCATCCCCCAGGATATTTACGACGCAGCCAAGGTAGACGGTGCCCGCGCCTTTTATCGCTTTCGCAGAATCACTTTGCCCATGCTGACACCCACTATCCTGGTAGCCCTGCTCTTCAGGTCTATGGATGCCCTGCGCACCTTTGATCTAATTTATGGCCTGACCAAAGGCGGCCCGGGAACCACAACCGAAACACTGAGTTCCTTCGCCTATCAGTTCTACTTTACCCGCGCCAGGTTTGGCCTGGGGTCTGCTTACGGCATGGTGGTCTTTCTAGTTATCCTGGCCCTCAGCTTTTTCTACGTCAGCAGAATCAGGAACAACTTGAGGTTTAGAGCATGATCTACGAATGGAGATTGAGAAATCAGAAAAACATCGAGCGGGTTCTATCGCTCCTGGTAACCCTCCTCATCGCCTTTTTTTGCCTCTCGCCTCTGTATTGGATTCTCAGCACCTCCCTCAAGCCGATGGGAGCCGAGTACCTGATTCCGATCGAGTTGTGGCCCAAGGAACCGACCCTTCAGGCCTATCGGGCGGCCATCTTCGATCTTGATTTCCTGATACCGTTAAGAAACAGTTTTGTGGTCTCCTTTTCCACAGCGGTGCTTTGTTTGGCTGTCTCGTCGCTGTCTGCCTACGCCGTGGCTCGTCTGCGGTTTACATACAAGATTGAATCGCTGCTGCTTCTGCAATTGGGCGCCATGATCCCGCCCGTGGTCACCATAGCCCCCACCTTCATCCTTCTAAAGTCTCTGGGGCTGTTGCGCACCCTCCCGGCTATGATCATACCCAACGTGTTTTACAATGTACCCCTGGCCACCTGGCTGCTGGCCAGCTATTTTGTTGAATTGCCCTACGAGCTGGAAGACGCCGCCAAGGTAGATGGGTACCGGCCTTTGCAGATCTTTGGAAAAGTCATCCTGCCCCTGGCCTCGCCCGGCTTGTTTGCCGCCGGCGTATTTGCTTTCATCGGCTCGTACGGAGAATTCATGTTAGCCTCGGTGGTCATTATGGGCATCCCAGAGGTATGGACCATCCCCGTGGCCATCCAGAACTTTTCGTTTCAGTTCAGACAACAATGGACCTGGGTTTCTGCTGGGGTGATACTGGCCCTTATCCCGGTCATCTCTCTGGTGCTTGTTTTCCAGAGATGGGTGATTAAGGGCCTAACCGCAGGCGCAGTTAAGTATTAACGTCATAGGGGTTACCCACTCGCATTTAGAAGAGGTAGCTTGGCATGGCAGAAGTACGCGTAAAATCACTCACCAAGAAATTCGGGAGCACCCTCGCCGTTGACGATGTTACGCTGGAATTCCCGGACGGACAGCTAGCGGTACTGGTGGGACCTTCAGGTTGTGGCAAGACTACTTTGCTGCGTATGCTGGCCGGTCTCGAGGAACCCACAGAGGGAGAAGTCTTTATCCGCGGCCGCGAGGTCGGGCATGTGCCGGCCTGGGACCGCAACGTGGCCATGGTGTTTCAGAGTTATGCCTTATATCCCCACATGACCGTATTCAAGAACATGGCCTTCCCCCTCGAAGCCCAGCGCATGCGCAAGCAGGATATCAGGAAACAAGTGGAAGAGACAGCCGAAATCCTGGGGCTTCAAGAGATGTTGGACAGGCATCCTCGCCAATTATCGGGTGGCCAGATGCAACGGGTGGCCATTGGCCGCGCTATCGTTCGCAAGCCCGACGTGTTCCTCATGGACGAGCCGCTCTCCAACTTGGATGCCAAGCTGCGTGTCAACATGCGGGCCGAGTTGAAACGATTGCAGCGCGATCTGGGAGTCACTACGGTATATGTGACCCACGACCAGGCGGAAGCGATGACACTTGCCGACCAACTGGTGGTGATGCATAATGGACAGGTGTTACAGGTTGGTTATCCTGAAGCTGTCTACAACCATCCTGATGAAATGTTTGTCGCCGGATTCATCGGCAGCCCTGGCATGAACTTTATCCCTTGCCAGCTAAATGCGGACAAATCGCGGCTCTCCGCCCCATCTTTCTCCTATGCATTGCCACCTCAAATCAAGAGCCAGCTAGCAGAGATCCGAGGCGATAAGGGGCTGGTTTTCGGCATCAGACCTGAAGACATTACCATAGAATTCCAGGCCTCGCCTTTTGCTGTCGAGGCCAGCGTCTACATCTATGAGACTCTGGGCAAAGAAACGTTATTGACCTTGATTTGCGGGGATAACAAGATCAAGGCCAGCGCCCCGGCCAGCCTGCGCTTGGACCTTGGGGCTAGTGTGTGGATGCGTTTTGCCCCACAGGGAATCCGCATATTTGACGCGGAAAGCGAAAAGCTTCTGGTCAACGGCTCTCCCTGAAGCTCAGACCCCCTGGGATAACCCAACCAATGGATAAAGACTGTCCACCAGGAGCGTTATCCTACGCCGATGGTATCATTCCATTTGGCCCTGGCCACCCTATTCTGTGTGTTAACGATCAGTGTGGTTACTATTATGAGCGCCCGGAAGTGCTGGCCGAGTTGCACCAAGGGCGCTTTGACACCTTAATAGAACTTGCCAACGACGGTATAGCCCTCGGTCTCCAGGTCTTCAATGTTCAATTAATGGAGCCCAGCTTGATCGGGCAGGAACGCGAACTAGTTCCTCTGGCAGTCAAGACGATTCATGAAGCCACCGGTTGCTGCATTGGCGTTGATTCTCGGGATCCAGAAACAGTTGACCGGGCTCTGGCCGCTTACCTCTACAAAGCCATGTGTAACTCGGTCAACGGCGAGTGGCGTAATCTCGAGGCCATGTTGCCCATTATTGCCCGGCACGGCGCAGCTATAGGTACCGCTCTGGTGTATGAAAAGGGAATCCCCCACACCGTGGAAGAAAGGCTATTTGTGGCGCGACGGATTGTATCAGCCGCAGAAGCGCATGGCATTCCACGCCAGGACATTATGGTCGACGCGGTTTGCTTGCCGTCGGGGGTGGCGCCGGACAGCATGCGGACGACGCTGCAGACCATTCAGGCCCTTCACAACGAGTTGGGGGTGGCGACCCTGCTGGGGATCAGTAACGCCGGCTTTATGATGCCCAACCCGAGGATGCTTGACCTGGCCTACTTCATTGCCAGCGCTGCCTGGGGATTGGACGTGGCCATGATTGATCCTTATACCCCACATCTGCCCTGGCTGAGACCGGCCATGGACTTTTTGATGGGAATTGACCCGTATGCAAAGGGATACTTGGATTATTACCGGATGACGCGATCTGGACGGGCTGACCGCAGTAAGCAAGATGAGCACAGCTTGTGAATTTGATTTGGTTATCAAGAATGGCACTCTCGTCACCGCCGATGCGACTTACCCGGCCGATGTTGGAGTGCGCGGCGAACGCATCGCCGCTATTGGTAAAGGATTGTCAGCTAGACGGGAGATAGATGCAACCGGCATGCTGGTCACCCCCGGTGCGGTAGACGTGCACGTTCATCTGCAAATGCCGGCTGGCCCCAGCTTGGTTTCCTCGGATGACTTTTTTACCGGCACGCGCGCCGCCGCTTTCGGCGGCACCACGACGGTGATTGACTTCGTGGAAGCCGAACCCGATCAATCGCTGGCTAAGGCCTTGGCTGCACGCCGTGCCCAGGCCGATGGCCGCGTGGTCGTCGACTACGGTCTGCACATGACCATCGCCGCCGCCGACCTGGCCAAGTTGAACGAAGTGCCCGCCGTGGTCGAAGCAGGCTGCGCTAGCTTCAAGCTTTACCTGGCCTATGAGGGTTTTCAACTTGACGACGGGGGATTCCTGCAGGCGCTGGAGGCAATATGCGAGGTAGGGGGATTGCCTATCGTTCATGCCGAGAATGGCGATGTGATCCGCACGCTGGTGGATCGCTACCGTGCTCAGGGACGGATCGAGCCGCGCTGGCACGCGCGCAGCCGTCCGGCTTTAATGGAAGGGGAGGCTGCCGGGCGCGCCATAGACCTGGCGACTCTGGCAGGCACGCCGCTGCACATCGTCCATGCCTCCTGCACCCAGGTCGTCGGGCGGGTGGCCGCCGCCCGCGCCCGGGGACTGCCTATCTACGGCGAGACCTGCCCCCAGTATTTGCTGCTGACCGAAGCCTTGTACAGCCGGCCTGGCCTGGAGGGGGTGCTGCCCATTTGTTCGCCGCCACTGCGCAGCGAGGCCGATCAAGCCCGCCTGTGGGACGCTTTGGCGCGGGGTGAATTGCAGGTGGTAGCCACCGACCACTGTCCCTTCACCCGCGCCGACAAAGAGCGCGGACTCCACGACTTTAGCCAGGCTCCTGGCGGACTGCCGGGCATCGAGGCCCGCTTCCCGCTGCTGTTTGCCTTCGGCGTGCGTATGGGGCGTATCTCTCTCAATGGCTGGGTGGACCTGTGCTGCACGGCCCCGGCCCGTCTGTTCGGCTTGGAGCGCAAGGGAACCATTGCGGTTGGTTATGACGCCGATTTGGTAGTATTCGACCCGGGGCGTGTGGTGAGACTGTCCGCTGAGATGCTGCACGAGAACGTGGACTGGACACCCTTTGAGGGGATGGAGGTAGCCGGCTGGCCTGTGGTCACCATCAGCCGGGGCGAGGTCGTTGTCAAGGACGGCAAGTTTCACGGCACAGCCGGGCGGGGATGTTTTGTGGAGCGTAAGAACATAAAGCACCAAAAGTGACAAAGAGATGTAGGCTAGCTCATAGGTTGCTACACTGGAGGGATACGGAGGGGTTTGTAGAATGAAAGTCCAGGTGCGATTCTTTGGCCCGATTGAGAATTTCACCCGACACCTGTCGCCCGCTAAACAGGTTGCGCTGCCCACCGTCGAATTGCCTGAAGGAGCGACAATCAGTGACTTGCTACGGGCGCTGCACGTAGCCGAAACACCTGGAAGTGTGCGTCCTTTCGTCGCTGTCAACGGTGTCTACCAGCGCGACGACGTGATGTTGAGAGTTGGCGATCAGGTCGAACTCCTGCCGCCTATGGCCGGAGGCCAACTAACCGGGCTGCTCATTCTGGGGGACTGGCTCATCACTACGCCCATGGAGCCGCCCAAAGCCGGCTGGGGGGTGCGGGTGATTGGGGATTCGATCGCTGCCGTGGGACCCAACGCCGGCCTGCGGCGTGACTACCCCCATGACGTCGTGTATGACGCGAGCGGCTGCGTCATCGCACCCGGCTTTGTCAACGCCCATACGCACCTGTATGGCGTGTTGGCTCATGGCATCCCCCTGGCCAAAGCGCCCTCGGACTTTTGGTCCTTCCTGGCCGACTTTTGGTGGCCGCTGGTGGAAGATGCTTTGGACCACGAGATGATCTGCGCCGCTACTGACTGGACCTGCGCCGAGATGCTGCGCGGCGGCACTACCAGCTTTTACGATTGCCTGGAGGCGCCTTTCGCCATCCCTGGCGCGCTGCATGCACAGAAAGAGGTGGTCGAGCGGCGGGGAATACGGGGTATCCTCTCCTTCGAGGCCACCGAGCGCGTCAGCCGGGAGAACGGCCAACTGGGCTTGCGCGAAAACACCGAGTTTATTGACCATTGCCGAAGTGTAAACAGCCTGGTAAATGGCCTGATGTGCTTTCACACCACCTTTACCTGCTCCGCCGCTTTCATCCGCCAGGCCCTTGGGCTGGCTGCCGAACGTGGCGTGTTGACTCACATGCACTGCAACGAAGGAATCCACGAGCCGAACTATGCTCTGCAACACTTCGGCATGCGCACACTGGAGTATTACGACCAGTTGGGCGTGGCTAGCCCGGAGATGCTGGCTTCGCAGTGTGTGCAACTTTCCGAGCGGGAGCGATCCATCATCGCCGGACGGAGGGTGCGGGTGACCCATATGCCCCTCAGCAACTGTGAGGTGGGGGGCGGCATCGCCCCGGTCCCACAACTGCTCAAGGACGGCGTCACCGTGGGGCTGGGTTCTGACGGCTACATCAACGACTTTTTCGAGGTGATGCGCGGCGCCTTTCTTATCCACAAAGCCCATGAGCTTAACCCCCAGGTGATGCCCGCCGGCTTGGTCTGGTATCTGGCCACCGAAGGTGGGGCGGGCGCCATCGGCCTGGAACGGGTAGGGCGGTTGGAGCCGGGTTGGGCTGCGGATTTGCAACTGATTGATGCCCAATTTCCCACCCCGGCCGCCGAGCATAACCTATACGACCAACTCGTGCTGTGGCGCAACCAAACCCATGTGTGGGATGTAATGGTCGCCGGCGAGTGGCGTGTACGAGACGGCGTAGTGCAAAGCGCCGACCTGGAAGCTATGCGCGTATGTCTCCACGCGAATGCCCGGCGTTTGTGGCGAAAGGCGCAAGGCTAAAAATTAATAAAGTGGAAGGTCGGAAGATTGGGGGACTAGTAATAGATATCCGGTCTTCCAGTCTTCCAGCCTTCCAATACCCTGAACTTGTAGGAGGTTGACAATGGCCCAACGTATGGCCCTGTATATGCAGGACAAGCATCCCATCCACTATGAAATCGAAATGTCCAAGTACGCCGAGGAACGGGGCTTTTCCGAAATCTGGCAGGCTGACACACGCCTGGCTCGCGACTGTGTGGTGCTGATGAGCGCCTTTCTAACTGAAACGAAACGCCTGCGTCTTGGCTCGGGTGTGCTGCCAATCTGGACGCGCAATCCGGCGGTCATCGCTGCCACCTGGAGCACCATGTGGGAGTTGGCCGGCAAGGTGGATGGCCGGGGGCGGGTCATGCTCGGCTTGGGCGCGTGGTGGGAGCCGATTGCCTCCCGGGTTGGGGTCAAGCGGGAGCGGCCGCTGAAGGCGATGCGTGAACACGTCGAAGCCATCCGCCAGCTCTTCACCATGGAAGAGGTGACTTACGGGGGCGAGTTCGTCCACCTGGACCGGGTGAAGCTGGACGTGGCTTTTAGCGACGCCTCGCCGCGCGACATCCCCATCTACATCGGCGCCACGGGGCCCCAGATGCTGGAATTGGCGGGTGAAATTGGCGATGGGGTGGTGCTCAATTACGTGGTGTCGGTGGACTACATCCGTAACGCGGTGGAGTTAGTGCGCCGCGGGGCCGAGAGAGCCGGCAAAAGCCTGGATGTCGTGGACCGGCCCGAGTTGCTGGTGTGTTGCCTGTCGGACGATGACCCGCAGGCGGCCATGCTGGAGGGTAAGGCCCTGGTAGCCTACTACCTGGGCACCGAGCCGCACATCATGAAGGCCAGCAACGTAGATGAAGAGCTCATCAAGGCGGTGCAAGAATTCGTGGGCTGGCCGGCGACCGAGGCGGACTATCGCCGGGCCGCCCAGTTGATCCCGGACGAGGTAGTGCGCAATTTAATGGCAGTCGGCACCACTCGCCAGTGCCAGGACAAGGTGGCTGAATATATTGACGCGGGCGTCACCTGCCCTATCCTCTACCCTATGATGGATGACATCAAGCTGGTGATTGACGCTTTTGCCGATTGGCAGCCGTAGGGCCTGGCGCGCCAGGTTGGCCGCGCGTCCTCTCCTACCCCCAATGATCATCACTCGTAGGCCTACTTGATCTGGCATACGACTCGCCAGCTGCAGAGGCGAAAATGGTGCAGTAACATACCATAACCGTTTTTATGGATGCCTGAGAGCGAGTAACTGATCTTTTTCACTGAAGCACCGGATGTTGCTACGCTTCGGCCGGTGTGGTATGCTCTTTGCTGCTTATTATTGGTAGCGGCCGGACGGAGGTCTTTGATGGCAATCGTGCTGGACGAGGCGATGCTCGCCCAGGAAGATTATGGATCAAATGTTCGATAATGACAGGCACGGGCTTATGCCTGCCAGCCCCGTCCTCTCCATATTTAAAAGTAAGGGCATCTAGGTGCGATTGTGGTGACCATGAGCCTTCAATCCGGGCAGTTGACTGTGCTGGTCAACGACGAACTAACACTGAATGCTGGCTGTTGGGAAGAGACGGCTTCAGATCGGGGAGTTGTTCGCGTTGTCCAACCACCTGCACAGACCATGTTTCAACAACTCCTGGAGTATCTCGAAGGGCAACTTGAGGCTCGCAGCGGCAATTTGCCCTCGCAGCGGCAAGAAGCAGTGGCCATAGCGTTAGTTTGTTGGCGCTGGGGGACTTATGTTGCCGTGCTGATGGATCAAAGCAAGCCCCTTGCTCTCCAAGCCAGCGATCGGGCGGTCTCTCTCATCAGTGATGGCGATTGGAACGCCATTCGCACCTGGGCCGAGAGCATCCGCCCGCTGCTGCTCCAGTAGACTTACAGAGTGCTGCATAGGTTACTGATAACTCGAGTTGCCTGCCCCATTAGATGCTTCACACGTTGGGCGGCGACTTTATCGTTTCTTACACAAGATGGAAAGGACGGTCAAATGGACATTCAAGTTCTGGTGGCCTACGCCACCAAGTACGGTGCGACGGCAGAAATTGCCGAGAAGATTGGTCAAGTGCTTCGTCAAGCAGGTCTGCCTACCGACGTGCTACCTACGGATCGCGTCGGCGACCTGACCCCCTACAAGGCAGTCGTCCTGGGCAGCGCGGTTTACATAGGCCGATGGCGCAAGGAGGCAGCGACGTTCTTGAAG
>JAHELX010000189.1:3774-9816 GCA_024643945.1 Anaerolineales bacterium | reverse complement strand
GCAGAAACAGAGAACCGCACGTACCCCTTGCGCGCCTGACACTCATCTCCATCCCGGCTCAGTTGGCTGAACTTGCTAAGGCTAAGCAAAGGAACTATAAACAGACGGGAAGGACTCTGAGTGAGAATGTTTACAAGAGGGAAGGGAATGCGATACGAGCCAAATCTGGAATCCTTAAAGCAACACATCGTGCCAAACTGGTACCACAATGCCAAACTTGGTATCTTTATTCATTGGGGCTTGTACTCTGTGCCGGCTTGGGCACCGCTGACAGGCGAGTTTGCCGAGGTAGCTACAACACAGGGCTGGGAAACTTGGTTTGCCAACAACCCCTACGCTGAGTGGTACTTGAATTCGCTCAGGATTAAAGGTAGTTCGACTCACAAGCATCACGTCCAGTTCTACGGCGAGGATTTCTCTTACGACGATTTCGTCCCTGTCTTCAACGAAGCGATCGAAAAATGTAATCCTGACGGATGGGCCGAGTTGTTCCGCAAAGTGGGGGCGCGCTATGTGGTGCTCGTGACCAAACATCATGACGGCTTCCTGCTCTGGCCCAGCCAGCGTACCACTCCTTACAGGGTGGATTACAAGGCCAAACGAGATATCGTGGGCGAGCTCACTGCAGCGGTCCGAAGTCGCGGCATGCGTATCGGGTTGTACTATTCCGGTGGCCTGGATTGGAGCTTCGATGAAACCCCGATCAAGAACCGAGCCAGCGTCTTTGCCACGGTGGTGCAGAGTCGAGAGTTTGTTGAATACGTGGATTATCACTGGCGCGAATTGATCAAGCGGTACGCACCCTCGATTATGTGGAATGACATCGGCTATCCAGCCGCAGCCAACGTGCTGGATTTGTTTGCGCACTACTACAACACGATACCGGATGGTGTGATCAACGATCGTTTCGGGCAGGTGGTGCCGGAGGATGAGGCTTCCACCAGCGGCGAAATTGTCGAGCTGCCAGCGGCTATCCACTTTGATTTTACAACGCCGGAATACGCCTCGTATGATCGGACTATGGAACAAAAGTGGGAGTCCACGCGCGGCATTGGGTTCTCATTTGGCTACAATCAAAATGAAGGACCTGATAGTTACCTTTCAGTTGATGAATTGGTTCGAATGTTTGTTGATATTATCAGCAAGAACGGTAACTTGTTGCTCAACATCGGGCCGATGGCGGATGGAACGATTCCGGAGATGCAGCGCGAGCGCCTGGAGGGGTTGGGAGCGTGGCTGAAAGTCAATGGGGATGCCATCTTCGATACGCGTCCTTGGGTGGTGGCGGAAGGGAGTACAAGCGAGGGAATCCCGGTGCGGTTCACTCAAAAAGGCGACGCAATTTACGCGATCCTGTTGCATACGCCGCGTGGGGATCAGGTGACGATCACCTCGCTGCGGGGAAGCAGGAACACGGCAGTATATCTTCTTGAGCGCGAAGGCCCGTTGGACTGGAGGCAGGATGGGGATGATCTTACGATTGCGCTTCCGGGCGGCGTAGCGCAAGCACCGGCCCATACTTTCAGAATAACGCCTCAGCCCCATACTGATAATAATAGCCGCACGTAGGTGTACCTCCCCTCTGGGGAAAATTTCCGGCGTGCGTTCTGCGCGCGAGCACTGAGGCTCAGCGCACTCGTCCATAGCGCCGGCCGACAATGGCCTGCCCGGCCGGGCTGAGGACAAAATCGAGAAAGGCTCGCGTCTGCGGCGAAGCACCCGGCCGGCTGAGAATCACCAGTTCTCGCGTGATGTGGTATTCGGCGCGCGACACGCTTTCCGGCGTAGGCATAAGCCCTTCGACGGACACCGCCCGCACCTCCCCATTGGCGTATCCCATCGAGACGTAGCCGATGGCACTCGGGTCGCGGGCTACGTAGTCCACCACTGCCTGGCTGTTGGGCATCACCAGCGCCATGGGAGTCACCCGGTCCCCCTGCATCACCATCGCCTCGAACGCAGCGCGTGTCCCCGATCCATCCTCGCGGCTGACCACCTGCACCGGGGAGGACGATCCCCCCACCTGCCCCCATTCAATCACATGCCCTGAAAACAAGTCGTGCGCCTGGATAAGCGTCAGCCCGGTGATGGGATTAGTCGCATGCACGATGAGGGCAATCCCGTCGCGAGCGACGACCGTCGCCTGCAGGCCTTTCGGCGCTCCCTCGGGCAGCCAGGAGGTAAGCCCCAGGTTCACCTGGCCTGTCCCTGCCATTTCCTCTCCCAGCGACGACCCGCCACCGCCAACGTCAATCGTCACAAAAGTCTGTCGCTCGTGAAAAGCAGCTCCCAGATCCTTTATGAGAGGCATCATCGTTGTGGACCCGGCCGCCTTGAGATAGACCGGCGTCGGCGGTTCCACCGTCGCGCCGCAGGCAGCCAGCACGACAACTAATAACAAACAGCCGATAACCGACATCGGACGGCTGGCAGCCAACAGGCGGCGACCAGCATCCCCTCTCTGACTACTGGCTACTGACCTCTGACTACTGAGTTCTGACCTCTGACTACTGACCTCTGCTGTCATCCTCGCACCAGTGCCACCCCCAGGTTGAAAAGGCCAAAGAGGGCGCAGTAGACGGCGAAGACCGTCAGGCTGCGCCGCTGAAGATAGCCCAGCAGCCAGCGAATGCACAGGTAGCCGCTGACTGCTGCCGCCACAAAGCCAATCACCACCGGGGGCAGGTCTGTCCTCAACGTACCCGCCTGCAGCAAATCCGCGATAGCCAGCACCCCTCCGCCCAGCAGTGCCGGCACCGACAGTAGAAAGCTGAAACGAGCAGCCGCTGGTCGATCGAAATCACGCAGCATTGCCCCGCCAATGGTCGAGCCGCTGCGGCTGATGCCTGGAAAGAGAGCGGTCACCTGCCACAAGCCTACGACCAGCGCGTCCAGCCAGCCGAAATCACGTGTAGTCCGCTCCCGCCGGCCAAAGCGTTCAGCCACGATCAAGATGGCGGCCGTGCCCAGCAGAAGTGCCGCCACAAAGGCCGGCGCGCCGAAGGCTGCCTCAAAGATGTCCTTCAGAAAGAAGCCAAATATCACTGCCGGGATTGTGCCCAGCACAATGTACCAGCCCATCCGCGCCGACGCCGTCTCGAAGGGCCGGCGGCGCAGCAGCCCCCTGACCATGTCACCAGCGATGTCCCACAAATCGCGCCAGAAGTAGATGAAGACACCTACCAGTGTGCCCCATTGTACCAGCACCTCAAACGTAAAGGGAGAATCCGGCCAGCCTAGCAACCAGGGCACCAGCACCAGGTGAGCCGAGCTCGAAACAGGGATGTATTCGGTGGCACCCTGGACGATGCCCAGGATGAGGGCGTGGAGTAATGGCATGGGTAGCTCTCCTCGTTAAAGTTGCATTCTAACGTCAAACGTGAAACGTAAGGCGTAAATCGTCAAACGTAAAACGTAAAACGTGATGCGTAAGATTGCGCCTTACGTCTTTACATAGTTACCCGGCAAGATTTGCGTCATGCGCAAGAATTATACCTGCCCAAGTGCAGGTATTATATGACTCACGGACAGAAGGGAACACGGACTTGAATTCCTTTATATTGTAATACCCACGTGCGTTGGGTATATTTTGTCCGTGTTCTTTTCCGTCCGTGAGTCGAAAATCCGGTTGCGGCTTGGGTGCCTTACGTTTCACGCTTTACGTTTGACGCTTTACGCTTCACGCTCCACGCTTCCCGGCACGGCCTGGTACGAGCCCAGGAACTCCGCCTTGTAATCGGCAAAAGCACCATCCAGGATGGACTGGCGGATACGACGCATTGTCTCCAGCATAAAGTGCAGATTGTGCAATGTGGTCAGTCGCAGACCGGTGATCTCTTTGGCGATAATCAAGTGACGCAGATAGGCACGACTGAAGATCCGGCATGTATAGCACGTACAATCTTCCTCAATAGGAGAAGGGTCCTCGGCGAATTGGGCGTTGCGCAGGTTGAGCCGGCCCCGGCGAGTCAACACCGCTCCGTTGCGAGCGATGCGGGTCGGCAGCACGCAGTCGAACTGATCCACCCCGCGCGCCACGCCTTCAAGCAGGTCCTCCGGGCTGCCGACGCCCATCAGGTAGCGCGGTTTGTGGCGAGGCAGCAAAGGATGCAGCACCTCCAGCATGGCGTGCATCTGGGCCTTGGTCTCGCCCACACTCAGGCCACCAATGCCGTAGCCGTCGAAATCAAGCGCCGTGAGAAACTCGGCACTGTGTGCCCGCAGATCGGCAAAGACACCCCCTTGCACGATACCAAACACGGCCTGATCGCTGCGAGTTTTGGCCGCCAGGCAGCGCGCTGCCCAGTGGTGAGTTCGTTCCAGTGCCTGGACGTTATAATCGTAATCGGTGGGGTCAGGGCACTCGTCGAAGGCCATCATGATGTCCGCTCCCAGCTTCTCCTGGGCGGCGATGACACTCTCCGGCGTAAAAGTGTGCGTCGAGCCGTCGATGTGCGAGCGAAAGGTGACGCCCTCGTCGCTGACCTGCCGTAACGCTTCCAGGCTGAAGACCTGGAACCCGCCTGAATCGGTGAGAATAGGACCGTCCCAGCCCATAAAGCGATGCAGCCCCCCCATGCGTGCCACCAGGTCGGCGCCGGGACGCAGATAGAGGTGATAAGTATTGGCCAGGATGAGCGTTGCCCCCAGTTCGTGCAGATCGGCGGGAGTCATGGTCTTTACCGTGGCCAGCGTGCCCACCGGGGCGAAGACCGGCGTCGGGATGTCGCCATGAGGGGTATGCATCACCCCGACGCGGCCAGCGGTACGCTCGTCTTCCTGGATGAGGTCGAAGGAAAAGGTCATTGGGGTAGTCTACTAGCAGCCTCAGCAATCAATGCGTCAGCGTATACCCAGCAGGAGTTCCAGCGTCAACTGGTCTAGCCGTTCGTAACCCAGGCCACGCGTGCCCAGGGCAGCACGATCAAACGACGCCGCTTTCAAAGCCGCCGCTTTCTTCGCATTGTAGCTGCCTTTGAAGGCATCGGTCGAGCCATCGTCGGCATTGATGTTTGCCAACAACGCCTGGATTTCGGCGTCGACGTTCCATCGTTCCGCTTTCTCTTTCAAAATCAAGTAAGTGCGCATGCAGCCACGAGCAAAGTCTTTGACGCCTTCGTAATCTTCGGTGCGATAGGCGTGGGCGTCGAAGTGGCGGCTGCCCTCATAGCCCACATCTTCCAGGAACTTGACCAGGAAGAAGGCACTTTTCACATTGACAGAGCCGAAGCGAAGGTCCTGGTCGTACCGGCCAAAAGCTTGATCGTTCAAGTCGATGTGGAACAGTTTGCCCCGATCCCAGGCCTGGGCGACGTGGTGTAAGAAATTCAGCCCTGCCATGTGTTCGTGCGCCACTTCAGGGTTGACGCCTACCATCTGGGGATGGTCAAGCGTCTCGATAAAGGCCAGCATCGCGCCGGTCGTGGCCAGGTATAGGTCGCCGCGCGGTTCGTTCGGCTTGGCTTCCAGTGCGAACTTTAAATCATACTTCTGATCGATGACGTAGTCGCACAGGAAATTTATCGCCTCACGCATCCGTTTGGGGGCATCCAGAGGGTTCTTGCTGGCGTCTGTCTCCGTGCCCTCACGTCCACCCCAAAAAACGTACACTTTGGCCCCCAACTCCACGCCCAGGTCGATGGCATGCATCGTTTTTTGCAGGGCATAGGCGCGCACCTTAGGATCGTTCGACGTGAACGCGCCGTCCTTGAAAGCCGGATCACTGAAGAGATTGGTCGTCGCCATCGGCACGACCAGCCCCGTCTCCGCCAGCGCTTTCTTGAAATCGGCGACGATTTTATCCCGCTCGGCGGGGGAGGCATCGATGGGGACCAAGTCGTTGTCGTGGAAGTTCACCCCGTAAGCGCCTACTCCCGCCAGCAGATGAACCAATTTCGGCGGTGACAGGGGGGCACGGACCGGTTCACCAAAAGGGTCACGTCCCACGTTGCCCACCGTCCATAGTCCGAAGGTAAACTTGTGCTCAGGTTTGGGGGTGTATTTGTCAGACATTCTTAGTCCGTCTCCTGTGTAACCATGTTA
>JAHELX010000189.1:0-3674 GCA_024643945.1 Anaerolineales bacterium | reverse complement strand
AGCGCCGGGCGCATCGGGCAGCAACTACACCAGACCGAGATGCGCAATCTTCAGTATTACGGATATGGCATCAAAGGGTTCGCGCTGTCGCTCATCGAAACTGCCATCGAACTCACCCAGGGCCGCATCTCGGGCAGGGAAATTCAAGAGGTCATTGACCTGGCGAAGGATATGCTGACTGCCGAAGTCCAGCTTTTGGAGTACGCGCGGGAAACCATTGCCCGGTTGGCCATTTCATACCCCTTGATGATGATCACCAAAGGCGACTTGTTTGATCAGGAAGCCAAAATTGCGCGGTCGGGGCTCAGGCAATACTTCCAATATGTTGAAATCGTGAGCGATAAGACGCGCGATGGCTACGCCACCCTCTTGGCCCGGTATCACCTGGAGCCGTCACGCTTTCTCATGGTCGGCAATTCACTGCGCTCAGATATCTCCCCAGTGGTTGCGCTGGGTGGATGGGCGGTGCATATCCCCTATCCTATCACCTGGGCCCACGAAAACGTATCTCCCCCCCAGAGGGATCAGAAAAGATACTTTGAATTGGAGCATCTTGGCCTCCTCCCGGCGCTGATCGAAGAGCTTAAAAAACAGATTGACAAACCCCCCCGCGTGTGATACACTTGACCTGTCTGACAATTGAACACTTGCCGGACGACGTGGGCGAGAGAGTGTTCCATCGTCGGAACCGCCGAAGGGGCAAGTTCGCGGGACCGCCAACCCCGCGAGTGACACTCTCAGGCAAAAGGATCGCCCGCTGACGGCCCTCTGGAGAGTCGGCTTGACGCCGCACCGAAGGGGCAACCCCCCCGCCACCACACCTCATGATGACGGGGCGAATCTCTCAGGTCCAGGACAGAGTCGCGGGCGCATAATCTCATGCGTCCGTTTTTTCATCTCAACGAGGAGGCGATTCTATGACAGAGACTTTGAAACGGACCAATCTTTACCAATGGCATGTGGATCACGGCGGGCGTATGGTCCCCTTCGCCGGCTGGGAAATGCCGGTGCAATACCCCACCGGCCCCATCGAAGAGCATCACACCACCCGCCAGTCTGCTGGCTTGTTCGACATTGACCATATGGCTCAGATGGATGTGCGCGGTCCTGACGCCGAAGCTTTCGTCAATCACCTCATCACCTACGACGTGCGGAAGATGGAATTCTTCGACGCCCACTATGCCCTGATGTGCTACGCAGATGGCGGCATCGTGGACGACCTCTTCGTGTACAAACTGCCCGACCGGTCTGACGAAACCGGGCGTCCTTACTTCTTCTTGGTCGTCAACGCCGCCAATCGGGACAAAGATGTGGCCTGGGCCCAGGCGCACACCGGCGACTTCGAGCTGGAGGTGCGCGACCTCTCGGACGAGACCTATATGCTTGCCTTTCAGGGTCCCCAGGCGCCAACCATTCTGAATCGCCTGACCCACGTGAACCTGGAGGAGGTTCGCCGCTTCACCGCTACCACTGACAACATCTTTGAGGACGTGCCGGTCTTGATGGGGCGCACCGGCTACACGGGCGAAGATGGCTTTGAACTCTTCTTCCCCGCCGAGCACGCCCTCAAGGTGTGGGAAGGCATCTTGCAGGAGGGTGAACCAGAGGGCGTGAAGCCCATCGGTCTCGCTGCCCGTGATAGCCTCCGTTTTGAGCCTTGTATGCCCCTTTACGGCCACGAGATCGATGCCGACATCACCCCCGTCGAGGCCCGTCTTACCTTCGCCGTCAGCGTCGACAAAGACTTCCTGGGCCGCGATGCCCTGCTCAAGCAGAAGCTCGAAAAGCCGGAGTATGTGTTGGTCGGCTTTGAGATGATTGAAAAAGGGGTTCCTCGCCAGGGATACGAGGTGATTCACGACGACTTCGAAGTAGGCGAAGTAACCACCGGCATGTTCTCGCCCACTCTGGGACGTTATCTGGGCATGTCCTATGTCCCGCGTGAAATCTCGGCCCAGGGTACCGAAATCGAGATCCTAATCCGCGACCGGCCCAAAAGAGCCAAAATCGTCAAGCGACCGTTCTACGTGCCGGCCTACCGGCGCTAAAGAACTGCGTATTGCGTACTGCGTACTGCGTATTCCATACTCTGTAAGCTTTTGCGCAATACGCAGTACGCAGTACGCAATACGCAACACGCAGCGCACAAAGAACAATGGGTTATTCTCATGACAAAGAATAAGGAGGCAACCTAAAATGAAACTGGACCTCAATGCCCGCTATACTGAGAGCCACGAGTGGGTGCGTAAGGAAGACGATTTGATCGTCTGTGGCATCACTGACCACGCTCAGGATGAACTCTCGGACGTGGTCTACGTGGAACTGCCGGTGGTAGGCGACAGCTTCGACAAAGACGAGAGCTTCGGCGTGGTCGAGTCGGTCAAAGCTGCCTCCGACTTGTACATGCCGATGGGGGGCGAAATCGTCGAAGTCAACGACGCCCTGGAAGATTCGCCCGAAATCATCAATAAAGATCCCTACGGCGAGGGGTGGATGATTAAGTTCAATCCGTCCGATCCCAGCGAGTGGGACGACTTGCTCTCGCCGGAGGAGTATGAGGGTTCGGTAGCAGGAGCTTAGCCATGCCATACATTCCCAATACCGAGGCCGACCGGCGCGAGATGCTGGCGACCATCGGCGTCTCGTCGCTGGAAGAGCTATTCCACGACGTGCCGGCGTCACAGCGCTTCCCCGAACTCAAGCTGCCCAAGGCCGTCTCAGAGATGGAAATCCTGGACGAACTGTATGCGATGGCACTGAAGAACAGTTCGACCGGCTGCTTCGCCACTTTCCTCGGCGCCGGGGCGTACAACCATTTCGTCCCCAGTGTCATCCCTTACCTGGCCGGCCGGGGGGAGTTCGCCACCGCCTACACTCCCTATCAGCCGGAAGTGAGCCAGGGCACACTCCAGGCCATCTTCGAATACCAGAGCATGATTGCCGACCTGACCGGCATGGACGTGGTGAACGCCAGCCACTACGACGGCGCCACCTCGATGGCCGAAGCGGCGATTATGGCCGTCAACGTGTCGCGGGGCAAGCGGCGCAAGATCCTCGTCTCCCCTTGGGTTCATCCCCAGTATCGCCAGACGTTGCGCACCTACCTGCCCGGCGGTCAGATGACCGTCACCGGCGACGAGAATCTGCACACCAACCTGGACGACCTCAAAGGCATGCTGGACGGCGACACTGCCTGCCTCATCATTGAGAACCCCAATTTCTTTGGGGAATTGATGGATGTGGATGGACTGGCCGGCGCTGTCCACGCAGCCGGCGCGCTGCTGGTAGTGGTGGCCAATCCCATCATCAGCCTGGGACTGCTCAAGCCGCCCGGCGACTATGGTGCCGACATCGTAGTAGCCGAGGGCCAGCCGCTGGGAGCCGGGCTCAACTTCGGCGGGCCATACCTGGGGGTCTTCGCCGCCCGCGAGCAGTACGTGCGCAGGATGCCGGGCCGGCTGGTGGGCGAGACGGCCGACACCGAGGGGCGGCGCGGCTACGTGCTGACCCTCACCCCTCGCGAGCAGCACATCCGCCGCGAAAAGGCCACCAGCAACATCTGCACCAACCAGGGCCTGATCGCGTTGATGGCCGGCATGTACCTGGCCTACATGGGCAGGCAGGGGCTGCGTGCTGTCGCCGAGCTGTGTTATCACAAGGCGCACTACGCCGCC
>JAHELX010000887.1 GCA_024643945.1 Anaerolineales bacterium | reverse complement strand
ACGCTGAAGGCCAGCACCTCGCCCCGCGCGATGAAGTATTCCACCAGCAGTGTGTCCCCGTCCAGGTAAGGCTGGGGCGATTGGACCTGGACCTGCCACAGATCGGCATCCTGGATGTAGTCGGCGTTGCGCACTTGAAGCTGAACCAGCATGTCGGCCAATTGCTTCTCCCGGGCATCCAGTTCATCCCGCAATCGCGCCCGCTCCGCCTGGGGCGGGCCGCTCTCGCCCGCTTCCCGCTCGCCGAAGGGGTCGAGCCGGTTGTAGTACCACTGGCACTCCTGGCGTAGCCGCTCGACGTGGGCCACCAGGTCGCGGTCGCTCTCGCGCCGGACCTTGACCCGGATGTCCAGGTGGTGGGCCAGCAATTCGACCAGCGCCCGCGACTTGGCCCGCTCCACGTAGTCGAAGGCGGGCGCAACCTCGGAGCGGGCCAGGCTCAGGCTGACGACGTCTTCGTAAATCTCCCCTTTATCGGCCAGGAAGCTGCCGCGCAGCTCGACGGCAACCTGGCGGCGCAGGCGCTCGACACCAGCGGCGCAGGCCTGGTAGTGCTCCAGGGCAGCTTCCTGGTCCCCAGCTATCTCGGCCAGGCGACCTAACAGGTGACGCGCTTGATTTGCCAGCCAGGGGACGTCCCGCTCATCGGCCGCCTGCAGGGCAGACAGGCAGAGGAGGCGCGCTTCCTCATCTCGCACCAGGGCAACCAGGGCTTCGGCGGCCACCAGGTCGGCCTGGGCTCTCTCGACGACCAGCCCCTCCTCAGCAAAGACGTGGCTGGCTCGCCGGGCGTTGGCCAGGGCCGCCTCCAACGCCCCGATTTTCATGTTTAAGACGGCCCACTGAATGTCAACGGTGGCTACCCATACCTGGTTTTGGATTTGAGCAAAGCCCAGGCGGGCCCGGGTCAAGGCGTCGGCGGCTGGTTCCACCCGGCCCAGCCCCATGTACGCCTGGGCACGATTATAGGCGGCCCAGGCCACTTCATAGTGCATACCCAGCCGAGCCAGTTCCCCCTCCGCTTCTTGCGCCAGGTCCAGGACTTCGGTGTAGCGGTTCAGGGCCAAATGACAATTGGTGGCGAACAGATTAGCGACCAAAACTTCTCTCCTCAACCCCGAGGCGGCAAACACCTGGCGTGCCTGGTCGAATAATTTGAGTGCTTCGTTGTATTGACCGAGGAAGTAATAAGTGATGGCAAGGCTTTGGTCGGCCCGTGCGGCAACGATACTCATCCCCTGTTGAGTGGCCATGCGACGGGCGCGGATGGCAGTGCGCTTAGCCTCGGCGAAGCGGTCCAGATTGCGCAAGACGACGGAAAGGTTAAGTTCTACGTAGATGAGATGTGCGGGGTTGGCTTCTCTCGCCCGGTTGAACGTCTGACGAGCCCGGTCGAACAAGGTCAGAGCTTGAGTATAGTCACCGAGCTTGTAAGCTGTGATCGCCGCTTCATTGTCAACATCGCCTGCTGAAGCTATCTCGCCGTGCGCTTCAAAGACGCGACGCGCGTCCTCGGCGTTTTGCAATGCCTCTTCAAAACGACCAAGGTGAGCTAGGGCGGGGATCTTTGCTTTCTGCGGGCGCGCCGCTTCTACTGGCCTGTTTTGCGCCAGACAGATGGATCGGGCCATATCGTAGGTGGCGATGGCCTCCTGGTATTGCGCCAGGTAGCGCTGCGCGTTGCCCTTGGCCATCAATCCCCATGCCTGGTGCATCGGCTCCCCCGAGAGCGTGGCGGCGAAGAGGATGCTTTCGGCCAGATCGAGAGCATCGCGCGGATCCTGGCGCAGACGCTGGCTCACAGCGACTTTCATAGCCTGCACCGTCTCGTCGGTGATTTCGGAGCGGTGGGCGCGCAGGAACTCCTGCCGCTGGCGATCGTCTCCGGCCTGCAGCCACTCCTGGATGAAGGATATATCTGACAAATCGGACTGTTGATGGTCGGCGGTCATTTCTCGCTCAGTGCTTGTCCAATAATTTCTTTGCACTTCAATCGGCAAATCAGGCGTAAACTGATTGCAAAAGTAACAAGTTATTTCTGGACAAGTGCTTGGAGATGTGGTATGGGTCTGGACTGAAATGGAGAGTTTAGACTACGATCCTCTCGACGACAACCTGTTCTTGTTCGGTGGCCAGCACCAGTTCATACTCGTCCGAGGTAAGGCCGCTGAACACGAAATTGCCCAGCGAGTCCACCTGCTCCTCCGCGACGGTTTCTCCGCGACGCCTGAGTTGCACCTGTGCCCCAGTCAGACTTGCCACCGGCTGGCCCTCCCGCGTGGTGAAACCCAACAGCATCTTGCGTCCGGCACGCAATCCGTCCGCCTCCAAACCGACGACGAGCCGGATGTCTTCCGCCCGGTAGATATCCGGGGCGGCGGCGGCTATGCCGCGAAAGGCAAAGGCCGGCTGTTGGGCCGCCGCGCCAGGCGGTAAGGGTGTCAGGCGGGCGACCAGGCGCTTTAATTGGGTAGAGGCAGAAGGTACTGGGGGAGTGATGGGCTCCTCCTGGAGAAACTGCTCCAGTTCGGCGACCTCTGCGGCGCATAAGGGGCAGATTTCCAGGTGATCTTCAATGGCGGCCTGCTCGGTGGGGGACAGAAGACCCAGGTGATATTCACCCAGCGTGTGAACATCGGGACATTCAAGGCGATAGAATAGGGT
>JAHELX010000188.1 GCA_024643945.1 Anaerolineales bacterium | reverse complement strand
AACATGGGCCGCTTCGGCGTGGCCTGGTCCATGAACTATCTGATGGGTCTGGAAGTTCCACCGCTGGTTGACACCGGCACCACCCTCGTCACCGCCGACAACGCTGCTAGCTTCCAGTAGTTGCCTGATTAGGGTTCTCTATCCCCCTCCTCCTCCGGGGTGAGGGGGATTTTTGTGCTCGCGAATGCCTCAGGTTTCCTCGATTCGGCGTGACTACTCGGCAAGCCTCGCGGAGCAAAGCCCCCCCACGGGGCAGGTTGTCAAGGAGGGCAATTTTGCGTCTCCAAGCTCGAACAATCTGATGACTTCAACTATGAACCGGCTAAACCTGTGGAAGGATGAGCAGTTACGATTCGGCTTTATTTTCTCCAATGTTTGTGTTATAATGAAACCTATGGGAAGCGAACGTATGTGCTAAGGATCTCATTGATATGGCCAAAAGGAGCTCCAAAAAACAGAAGGCGACGCCTGCCATTCGCCCTGAACTCTTTGGATTGATTTTACTGGCGCTGGCGCTGCTCACGGGACTGAGCCTGCTATCTGTCAGCCGGGGCACGCTCACGGAGGGATGGCTGCGTCTGTTGCGTGGGCTGATTGGCTGGGGCATATACCTGGCCCCTTTGAGCCTGGCGTTGATGGGCGTTTGGCTGTTGCGTTATTTTGCCACAGAGGACCCGCAAGAAAAGTGGGAGAAGCCAGTCGGCACGTTTCTGCTTTTCGCGATGCTGCTGGCAATCTTCCATTTAATCACACCTGGCGCAGGTCTTGACGACTTCGATGAGCCGGGGGGCGGGGGACTGTTGGGCTGGGCGGTGGGCGAACTGCTCGTCGCGGCGGTTGGGGTGGCGGGTAGTATCGTGATCATTATTGCCCTCGTCATCGTGAGTTTTATCCTCATCTCGGGATTGTCACTGGCTGAAATCGTGGAGATGGGACGCAATGCGCAGGATCGGATCAGCGACTGGCGGCGACGGCGCGCTCTGGCAACCATCAATCACCAGCCAGTCTTGCCCTTGCCCAACGATCACTCGCAGCCCTCTGGCCTCTTGCAGCGTATACTTCCCTCTTCTCAAGACGACGAGTCTCAAGAGATGAGGATGTCGCTGGAAGGATCGATACCGGGAGCAGAGTCACCCTCCGTGGGTTATTCCACGCCACCCCCCGGCGAGGCGGTGCGTACTACACCGGCTGGGATGCTGTTCCCGCGCGTGGTTGGTGCCCAAACCTGGCAACGGCCTCCATTGGAAAGTATCTTTGAGGAAGGCGTCGAGCAGGAGATAAGCCAGCAGGAGATCCGTCAGCGCGTCAAGATAATCGAAGAGACGCTGGCCAGCTTTGGCATCGAGGCCAAGGTACGGGAGATCAACCCGGGCCCGGCTGTGACCCAGTTTGGCATCGAGCCCGGTTACATGGACAAGAAGGATGCCCAGGGTAAGGCGCGCAAGGTACGCGTGTCGCGCATTGTGAATCTGACCAATGATCTGGCTTTGGCGTTGGCTGCAGCCCCCATTCGCATTGAGGCGCCTATCCCCGGCCGGCCTTATGTCGGTATCGAAGTGCCCAATGCAACCACGTCGTTGGTGTCGTTGCGGAGCGTGATAGAGTCGGAGGTCTTCCAGTCTGATCCATCGCCCCTCAAGTTTGCCTTGGGCCGCGACGTGGCCGGCCAGCCGGTCATCGCCGACCTGGCTTCGATGCCTCACCTGCTCATTGCTGGCGCGACCGGATCTGGCAAGAGTGTGTGTATCAATGCCATCATCGCCTGTCTGCTGGCCACTCACACGCCTGAAACGCTGCGCTTGCTGATGGTGGACCCCAAGATGGTGGAACTGACCAACTATAACGGCATTCCCCATCTGTTGGCCCCGGTGGTGGTAGAGCTGGAACGGGTGGTGGGTGTACTAAACTGGGCGACGCGGGAGATGGATCGTCGCTACAAGATATTTTCCCGACTCGGGGTGCGTAACCTGATCGGTTATAACGAGTTGATGGCCAGCCGGGGCGAAAAGGTGATGCCTTATATCGTCATCGTGATTGACGAACTGGCCGACTTGATGATGATGGCTCCCGACGAGGTGGAGCGAACCGTCACTCGCATCGCTCAGATGGCGCGGGCGACCGGCATTCACCTGGTCATCGCCACCCAACGTCCGTCGGTAGACGTGGTCACCGGGCTCATCAAAGCCAACTTCCCGGCGCGTGTCGCCTTTGCGGTCACCAGCCAGATCGACTCGCGTGTCATCCTCGATACACCTGGCGCTGAACGATTGCTGGGCCGGGGCGACATGCTCTTTATGGCCCCCGACAACAGCAAGCTGCAGCGTCTACAGGGTGTGTTCGTTTCGGACCGGGAACTGGTCCGGCTGGTCCGCTATTGGAAGGGGGCCCACGTCGTAGATGAACCTTCCCGTCCTGCGTCGGGGACGCAACAACAGTCGTCCTCTTCCTCTGCTGAAGTGAGCCAGCCACTCCAGCAGCCCCTGTGGGCCGATTTTAAGGCTAAGGCTGAGGCGGCCGAGGAAGAGGACGATCTGTTACCCAGGGCCATCGAGGTAGTCCGCTCGCACAACCGGGCTTCTATTTCGCTGCTGCAACGCCGTCTGCGCATCGGCTATGCCCGTGCTGCTCGATTGATTGACATCATGGAGGAGCAGGGGGTCATCGGCCCCGACGAGGGAGGCGGCCGTTCCCGCCAGGTGCTCCTCGACAGCCCTGACGACAAGCATTCCCTATGAGCCGTCGGTCGGAGGAGTTTCTGCTTAACCCTTCGCCTCATCTTTCGGCTCGGGTGTCGTACCTCCTGGCTCGCCCTCAGACTCAGAGGTAACATCCTCAGGTTTATCCTCCGCCTCAGGCGTAGCAGCGCTCGGCGGCTCGGGTGGCGCTGGCGTCGGCGGAGGCGTGGGGGGAAGGGCGGGCGTCGGCGTGCGGGGGCCAGTACTTCCCGTGTAACGTTGCGTCCCGAAGCGGCTGAGTACTACCGCACCCAGCCCGGTGGCTGCGACCAGCAACCACAGCCCCGCGCCCAGTAACCAGAAGAAGAAGCCCAGGCACGGAATCTGGCCCAGCACCATCAACCATTGCTGCACCAGCGTCACGGTGAATATACCTACCAGCGCCGAGGCCACCGGCGTTGGTTGATCCCCGTTTTTCTGAATTGCCCGTAGCATCCGCTGACCCAACAGGTAACCGATCACAATCCAACCATAGAGCGTGGCCAGGACCAGAGCCAGTGCCACCAGCAGGCTCACTGGGGAGAGACAAATTGTGATGGCCAGCAATACAATTACTGTGACCCCGACAATCATCGTCAGCAGTCCCAGACCGAAGTTGGCCGGCGTGGCCTGCCTGACGGTCTGTCCCACGACTCGTGTCTGGTCGGGCAGGAAGAGCACTACCAGCAGGCCGATGGCCGCTATCACCAGCGCTACCATCAGACCTCGCGCGAATCCCAGCATGATGCGAAACAGCCGGTCCAGAGGATCGAATCCGACGCCTTGGCCATACTCCAGTCGGGGCACGATCGGCCCGATTTGTGGAATGGATACCCGGCCAAAGTTGAAGTGCGTGGTTTCGATGATTTGCCCGCGCACGTAGGCCCCTTCTGCTCGTTCTATCTGGCCGCCAACCGAGGCCACATCGCCATTAATCCTGGCAGTGGGACCCAGGCTGACATTGCCGCCGATAAAGGCCACGTCGCCGTTGACCTCGCCGTCGATCTTGCCGTAGCCGCCGAAGACGACCACGCCCCCTTCGATGCGGCTGCCATCTGCCATCCGCAGGTCCCCGCCGAAGAGAATCGTATCCCCATTGACGACATCGCCTGCTTCCAGCCTGACGTCGCTGCCAAAGGTCACCTGGCCCGGGCGCTCGTGTCCTCCCTGAGCAAAGACCGGCGTGGCCAGGCTTAGCAGCAGTACTGCTAGTATCGTAACACCTAATAATTTTTTCATCGCTTTTCTCCTGTGTTAGTGATTGGGGTTGGGGATCGGGGACCAGGGGATCAGGAAATCAGGGAACTGACTGCCGTTCCATACCTTTCATGCTCAATCTTCTGATACCTGAAATCATGATATCCTAATCCCCTGATCCCTGATTCCCTGACTCCTCATTCCTCAAGCAAAGTCAGGTTGCCGAGGCCAATATCAACTGTGATCGTCAGTTCCGGCTTGTTCTCGCCATAAGCGTCGTTCACCAAGACGTTGTTCTGGCGATGGAAACCTTCGGCGGTGACATTGGTCAAGGGCTTGTCGCCGGTGTTTACTCTGACCCCTATGTCACGCGGGACTATTAACGTCAGGTTGCTGACGCCGGTATTGATGCTCACCTGCCCCGATTCTTGCCAGTCGCCGGAGAAATCCAGGGTGAAGTTGCCGGCGCCGCCGGTGAAGTTCATCTGGTCGAAATGGGCATTACCCAGTTTACGCATTTTGAGGCCGGCGGCGCCAGCATCTACGGTGAGGATGTCGAGCGATTCTGGGTTAGGCTCATTCCACTCTACCTCAACGTCGGCCGCGCCAGTTCTGATGCGAGCATCAGTGAGGCGCAGCCCCCCTAGTTCCACGCGTCCTTTGGCCGCGCCCAGGTCGAGATTGAAGGAGATGGGTACCCGGTCGCTCAGGCGGATGTCCCACTCGTTGCGCGTCTTGTCGCCGAAGTTAAACGACAGGCCCTCCGCCTTGAGATGTAGATTGACGTCCAGCCTGTCCCAATGCCGGTCCGTTTCGACCACTGGCTTGAGTTCATCCACATAATAAGTGAAGTCGGCCTTGAGAAGCCCGGCTTCAACGCCGGGGCGCAGGCGGAGCTCGCCGGCGCCAAAAGTAATGCCCACATTGGCCGCGGTCGCGTCATCCAGCGGCACTTGAACCGACTCTTGCCGTAGTTCACCTGTTTGGGTCTTTACCGCCGGAAGGGTGATGGTACAGGCCATGGCCGGCAGCATGAGCAAGCTAAAACCCAACAAAACGATCAGATAGTTTCTCATAGGATGATTACCTCAACTTTGCCTTACTACCGGGCGATGTGCCAGGACACGGCGGGCGACAATCTCTGTCCATACCACGGCCAGGATGGCGGTGGCCACGGCATAAGCAACAAAAATCGGATGTCGTAATCCCCGGGCCAGCGCGCTGAGGATGAGCCACGTCACCTGTAACAACGATACCATCGCTTCGCCCATATCTAGCAGCAGGCCAATACTCTGGGTCAGCACGCCGCTGGCCGAGAAGCTCTCCCGTAGAGCCAGGCCGGGAAGTGCCAACAAGGCTATCCCGCCCAGGGTTAGAGTCAGTGTGGCCAGTGCCAGGATGATGAGCCCAGCCCAGGTGCGATGCCGGCGCCGCCGAGTGGCCAGTCTGGCCTGGAAGCGGGTGGTAAAGCCCGGTGCGGGCGACACCATTGGGGTCGAGGCCAACAGCCGGTCCACGCGGCGCAGTGCCTCCAGGGCGGCGCGGCAGGATGGGCAGGTGGCGGTATGGGCTTCCACTAGCTGCATCTCCTCCTGAGTGAGCTGATCGTCAAGCCAGAGAGACATCTGTTCCCGGTAGGTATCACACTCCATAGTCATCACCTCTTACCTTTGGCTATCATTCCTATCGCAGCGCCTCCACGCCGTTTACGAGAAAGGACTGGCTGGGGGTGAGCGTGGCTTCAGCCTGGGTTGCCGCCTGGGCCATCATCTGCCGCGCTCGAAACAGGCGCGATTTGATGGCTGGCAACGTCGAATCAAGTGCCTGAGCGATTTCCTCATAAGACAGCTCGTGCCAGTAGCGCAGGATCACCGCCGCTTTGTAATCCGGCGGCAGTCTATCCAGCAGCTCCCGCACGTGACGTTGAGTCTCCTGGCGCAGGGCTGCCTCTTCAGGCTCAGGGTTGGGATCGGACAGCCAGCGCCAGGGAGGCAAGTCATCCCACGAGACCAGGCCGAAGCGCTGCCGGCGCAGGCGGTCAATACAGTAGTGAGAAGCAATCGCCAGCAGCCAGGACGAGAACTTGCGCTCGGGATCATAAGAACCGAGCCGGGTGTAGGCCCGGATGAATGTCTCTTGGGCGGCATCTTCGGCCTCGACCGGGTCGCCCAGCATGCGATAGCACAGGTTGAAAACCGGTCGCTGATAGGCTTCCACCAGTTGGGTAAAGGCGTCGTCATCCCCCTGGCGCGCGCGGCCTATCCATAGTTTTTCGTCGTCGCTCGTCGTCATTGCATCAAATCCCGGCATTCGGATAACTCTGCATTATCCTATACGTAGTTACTTGGCAGAAGTTGCAGGCTTGAAAGAGTGGATCAGGCGTTGGGCCTTGATGGAGCGCTGATGCCCCGGAGCGTGAGCAGCATACCGAAAACAACCAGGACGAAGCCAACAACGGTGATCCATGCTCCCCAACCGGGGACGATGGGGCTGGCGTAGGCGTGAGTGACCGCCTCTTGCACCGCAAAGAATTGCCAGAGGGCCAGGGCCGGCGCTGCCAGTGAAAGGGGTACAAGCAGCGCGACTATGGGGCGCAAGGGCATAAGCCTCAGCCAGCGCGCGGCGACCACCATTCCCAGGCAGAGGATACACGCACTTGTTTGCAGCCGGAACTCAGCCGACAGCAACACGCCCGGACTCCAGACCGGTGGCAAAAGGGTCAGCGACAGGGGGATAACGGCGACCAAGGCCGGCCAGCGAGCCCAGCCTGGATAGCCTAGCCGGCGGTTCGTGACTACCAGCGGCAAAGCGAACGTGGTGACGAACAGGGGGAATACAAACAGTAATCGGTGGACCGTCAGCGATCCGGTGCGCACTTCGGGCAGAAATTTCACAAATTCGGCCAGATCCGGGGCGGTCAGCATCAACGCAGCGGCCGGGCGGTCCACCCAAGGCCCGAACGAAGCCCCCACCGCTGCCAGCAGCAGCCCGACCAGCAGCATCCGGCGACCAGGGGCGGAAAGGTTGGAAGATTGGAAGGCTGGAAGGCTGGAAGGCTGGTTGATCTGCTGATTCCCTGACTCTGTGAGCTCCTGACCCCCTGACCCCCCGATCCCCTGATTCCCTGATTCCCTGATTCCCTGATTCCCCGATTCCCCGATTCCCTGATTCATCATCGAATTGATACCATCGTCAATTCCACGAAGTTTCCGACTGGCTCCCCAGCCTCATCCAGCACGTCGAGCCGGGCGCCGCTGTCGGGCAGGTACATACCCACTATGAGCTGATAGTCACCGCGCGGGGTGTCGGGCCCGATGTTGATGGCGTGCTGATCGGCAATGATCTGGCCGGGGCGCCAGTCGAAGGTGGGATAAGTCCAACACACAGGGCGGCCGTCGGCCTGACCCCAGATCGCGGGCGTGCTCCCAGTCTCTCCATCTCCTTCCAGGTGCACAAAAACGTGGTAATCATCTGCGATGGCGACCTGCGCTTGCCAATAGAGAGTGACGGCCACTCGTCCCCCCGGCCAGGCACGGCGAGTGTCTACATCGTAGCCGATGAGCCGGACGATGTTGCCCAGGTTGGCATCGGCGGGCTGGCTTCCTCGCGCGGAACGAGCGAAAGCGGCCGGCGTGGCCGTGCGGTCAAAGGTGCGCGTCATGCCGTCTGTTGGGAGTTGGCCCAGGTTGACGCCAGAGGGGCGGGCCTGATAGAGGGTCAACCCTTTGCCATTGGGCAAGGCTATCCTTCCAATGTCGTCGTAACTGGCTTGGATGATATCCAGATTTACCGGCCAGGGATCAATCAGGTCATCGGCGATAAAGTAGTATTCTGGTTGGGGGTCACAGGCGCGCGGGGCGCCCCGGGTATACCAGGTAGTCACATCAGGTTCTTCGTTACTACCATAATCTCCCCTCAGCACGCCCTCGGCGTAAAGCGCACCCACCTCCTTCCAGCCGCTCCGGTGGACAAATCCGAAGAAGCCGGCGGGCGGCAGGTCACCGTAGGGGGACCAGTAAAGGACAGGCCGGCTGTCGGGCCAGTCCTGCCAAAATTCCACGTCGTGGCGCAGGTAGGCGTTGTAAAGATAGCTACTGAAGAGGGCAGTCAGCGACAGCAAGCAGACCGCCGGGATTAGGGATTTGAGGCCTGCAGTTTGAGACTTGAGATGATGTGCTTTCTGGCTACTTGGAACTTGAGATTGGATCAGGTCCCAAAACCGGACGGCGGCCAGGCCGGCCAGCAGAGCCCAGGCAGGGACGATCGTGTAGATATGGGTCAGCGGCAGGGCAACGGCGAAATTATAGCCCAAGAAGGGAACTGCCAGCCAGGCGGCGACGGCGTGCTCGCCGGATGTCAAGGCCGAAGACAGGAACGCGCCCAGTAAGATGAGGGCGAAGACCAAGGCAGCCAGATCCAGGCCAGCGATGCGAAGCGTCTCGGGCCGGAGAGCCAGGCCCAGGGCGGCGACGACGGCCAGCGCTGGCACCCAATAGCGCCCTCCAGGGAGGCGCTGCACCCTGGGGGCGCTGTGCAGCGCCCAGGCCAGGAAACCGAGCACGAGCAAGCCGGTTAAGATGACATAATAGGATGAGGTGTAAAAAATGTTGAAGTGCAAGAAGCTACCCAGGTTATTTTTGAGCAGCGCATGGCCGATACGATCGCCCAGGTAGCCCCCAGTTCGTGCCGCTTGCGGATCGAGGATGTAAGGCAAGTAGAAGAGCCCGGCAACGATTAGCAGGCAAGAGGCGGCAACGAGCAGAGAGGGAATGGTTGACGGCTGTCGCGCGGACCGCGAGGAGCCAGTTGCCGCAGGCCGGCGAAGAGCTGTCCAGCCAAGGTAGCCAATGGCTGGGGCGACGAGAAGCGCGTCGTAATGGGCCAGCAGCCCAACACCCAGGAAGGCGCCAGCCAATCCCGCCCAGCGCGTGTGCGGAAGGGTGAGCGAATATTCTTCCCTACTTGCGCGCCACTCCCATGCGCACAACACCGCCAGCCCGCTCATCCACATCACCAGCGTCTGGTATTGGACAATGCGTGAAAAGGCGACGGTGAAGCCGTTCAGGGCCAACAGGCCGGCAGCGATCAGCCCGGCGTGTTCGCCCAGGAGGGACCCACGGATAGAGAACAGCTTGCGTCCCAGCAGATACGTAGTCAGCACCATCAGCAGGCCGGCGATGGCGAAGGGCAGACGAGCCAAGGATTCGTTGGTTGTGCCTGTCAAGCGCCAGAGAACCATGGGCAGCAGCACTTCGCCGGGGCCTTTACCGCGCAAAAAGAGGGCATCCTGGTGGCCTTCCAGACCCTCGGCGGCGGAGATCATAGCCAATGCTTCGTCGCCCTGGAATTCGCTGTAGCCCAGGCTGGCAAAGCGGAAAAGGGCCGCCAGAAGAAGAATAGCCAGAAGCCAGCGCCCATATCCCAGTTCCAGGTTCTTGCCTCCCGCCGGCCCTTGCTCTCTAGCCCCTAGCAGCCCCCGGCCCGCGCGGCGAAGCCCCGCGTAGGCGGGACGAAGTGCCCCGAATGGGGTGCGTAGCCGGGACGGGCAGCCCCTAGCCCCCAGTCTCCAATGTCTAACCATCAGCCGGGGAGCCAGGGCCAGAGTATTCAGCGCGACCAGTTCAGCCCAGAGGGGAATAGGCCCCGGCAGGTAATGGAGGATCAGTCCCATGACCATCGCCAGAGCGTAGCTCAGACCGGCACCGACGGTCCAGCGAGTGAGGTGGTCGGTAGTGGGGAGCAAGCGCTGGGACCAGACCATGCCTGGCAGCAGCAGCAAGGCCAGCGCACCGGCAATGCGAAATGAGCTGCCGGCTGGCGCCAGCAGCAGCCCATTCGCCAGCGCCAAGACAACCAGCAATAGGAGGCGGGGGATAGGGGCGTCGTAGGGTAAGCTGTCGTTTTGCCCTACGTTTCGCTCTGAT
>JAHELX010000886.1 GCA_024643945.1 Anaerolineales bacterium | reverse complement strand
CCGGCCGGGGCGCGTGCTGCAGCCCGGAGGGCGCCTGCGACGACGTCGCGGACATCAACCCAATCAAATCCCCCCGCGACTAGCGCCGGCAGCTTGCCGTTACAAATTGCCAACAAGCCGGCGTTGGGAAATCCCAGGCGATAGTCGTGGGGGCCGATGATCGCGCTGGGGTAGAGAATCACCGTATCCAGGCCACGCGCGAGTCCCTGCCGGACTTGTCTCTCGCCGGCGGCCTTGGAGCGAGCGTACGGCGGGTAGCGCCGGGATTCGACCAGGGGGCGCGCCTCGTCCACCGGAATACTGAGCGGCTCGTCCACCAGGGCCTCAACCGAACTAAAATGAACCAGGCGGCGCACGCCGCATTGCAAACACGCCTCCACCACGTTGTGTGTCCCGAAGACATTGACTGCTTCCAGACGCCGCCATTCATGCATCGCAATTGAGATGTAACCGGCAGCGTGATAGACCACCTCCGCGCCGGCAAAGGCGCGGCACAACGAGTCCAGATCTCCCACATCGCCCGGGATGATCTCGACCTCCAGCCCCTCCAGGGCGCGTCTATCGTGGTGAACCAGTGCCCGCACACCCTGCCCATGGGCGAGCAATGCGCGTACCAGATTTGCCCCCACATGACCAGCGGCGCCAGTGACTACGGCGACAGACATTCATCCTCCCTCATCCCTGCTGCCTCTGCTCGGGCCAGGACCCGTCGTATCCGCTCCTCCTCGGCCAGGGGATTCCCACCCTCGCCTATGGCCAGGATGGCCCCTTTGACGGCCCGAGTATTGACCTGGCCGGGGACGTAAGGATTGTTCTTCAACTGAGGTGCGTCCAGGAGCCCGATCTTGACCGCGTAGGCCAGGGTGGTCGGGTCAAACAGAGGGTCCTCGACTCGGCCCGCGCCTAGCTCCCGAATGGCATGGATAAGTACCAGCGTCTCTTTTACCAGTTGATCCTTGCGACGCTGAACTTCAGGGTCGGCCGTCATGTCCGGCGCGCCTTTGAGACAGGTGCGGATGACCCAGTTGGCCATCTTGCAGCTCTCGATGACTTCCTCAGCACTGGCGGCGTGGTCGGCCTCGCTGTAGCTGACAACGTGGACGATGGCCGGCCGGATAGCCATCTGCAGGTAGACCGACTGGGCCAACTGAGCGCGAGCGTAAGCAGCATCCACCGGGTAACTGAGCAGGCCGGTACGCGCGTGACGCCAGATGCGAAAGGTCTCGTCGGCATGCGATTCGGCCAACTCGATCTGAGCCAGGGTTTTGGCCAGATCCATTTTGTGCGATAGGTAGGGAGGCGTCTCAAACATGTAAGGGCTGACGTAGTCCTTCACCCCAGCCTTCTTGGCCACGCGGGCATAAATATAGGCAGCGGCACACACCACCACGTCGTGACCGTCCCGCAAGGCCCAGTGGTAGGGCTCGTTGCCTTCCACAGGGATGTTACGCTCACCATGCCAACGCATCAGCTCGATATGCTCGCGGATGGATTGCTCCATAGGTGCGGGGCCCCGCCCATCCATGGCGTTGAACCAGAAGAGAGAGGTGGCGCACCAGGCATTGCGCATGGTACGCCGCAGCATCTGGGCGTAGCGGATGTGGTCTGTCGTGCCGGAGTAGGAGCGCAGGAGAGGGTAATTCCCGCGCCGGGATGCCTGGTACAGTTGCTCCAGGTCCTCCTCGCTGCGGAAGGGAACGCCGCCCGCCCCCTTGGCCATGGGATCTTGGCGTTCTGGATGAAAGAAGTTTTCTTGAGCATCCTGATCCGGTCCCAAGGAGATCACATCCAGGGCCCTGGCCTCAGCAATCTGCTGGATGCCTTCTATGGTGGGGGTAATGGACTCCGCCGGCACGCCAAAGTGGTGGCGGATGAGGGGCAAGGGGGCCTTCCAACGGATGCGCTTGATGGCCTCTTGCGGGTAGTTGTGGGGTTCCATCTCGTGCAGCGGGCTTCCCTTGAGATAAGCGATGACCGCCTCAGGCGGGTCCCGACCGTCGAAGACGGCCTCAAACAGCCCCATCTGACGCGCGACCCTGGCCACGGGCGGAGTACCCCCAAACACGAGGCGTTTGTGAGCAAGCCCGGCCTCCTCCAGGGCGCGCTTGAAGTCTCTCAGAAGCAAGGCTGCGTTCTCCGGCGTCAGGCGGTAACTAACGCCAATGATGTCAGGATCCACCTCTTGCGCGGCAGCGATTAAGGCTCTCACAGAAGTGGCCGGGCCGGTGAACTCCGTCTGGTAGCCTAACTCCTCAGCCATATTAAGGAAGTGGGTCACGCCGCCGATGTGAACGCAGTCGCCGAGGGCAGCGCCGAGTATCTTTGCCATGGGGGTCCTCCCAGGGATTCCAAATAACGCTTCAGCAACCTGAGTCCTGCATGGGGCTCGCGGTCGGCTAAGAGGCCAGCGGCCCAAAAAATGTAACGCCGGTCCAGGTAGAGTTGTGGCTGCCGGGGGGCCAACAGGAACGGGTCACGCCGGTCTGCGACGGCACCTTGCAGCATGACCCCAGCCTGAGGATGATAGGCAAAGATGCCTCCCGTGCCTACTACCGTACCCACCTGGCTTAAGTCCTTGCCCCGCTGGACGAATATCGGCCCTCGGGAGGTCAATAGCTCCTCCAGCCGGCCCACGTGCCGGGCCACTGCCAGCTCTATCGCCCCTCGGGC
>JAHELX010000187.1 GCA_024643945.1 Anaerolineales bacterium | reverse complement strand
CTCAATACGCGTTAATTCCTTGGGATAATCTGGCTGTTTTTTGGCGTTCTTTGGCGATTGCAAGCTGAAGGTGAAAAACAGACCATAAGGCATTCTCAAGAGCAATTCAAATATCCGTTTGGGATCTTCCAACAGACAGTTCATCAGAAAGGCGGTCAAACCCACACCATAGCCATACACCTGTCGGCGAAGGTCGGCATAGTCGCGGTAATGCATATGATGCACAATAGCTGCTGGTTCGTAGCACAGCTTATAGCCTTTGGTGATGACCATAAAGAATGCCGCCAGGTCGTCGCCGCCAAACGTTGGGCTGCCCGTGCCCAGGAGGGGATCGAACCCGCCCATTTCTTGAAGGAATGACTTCTTAAAAGCCATGTTGGCACCTGAGCCGTACAGTCCGGCGTTGTAGGGAAATAGCGGACTCTCATCCCGGTGGTCGACCATGTCGAAAATACGTCGCTTAAAGCCTTTAGAGAATCCACCATGCTGCTCAAGCCACGACTGAGCCGGCGTCTCCAATTCCGTCGGCAGGATCATCCCCGTGACACACGCCACGTCCTGGGCTGCGGAGAAACCCTTAACCAATTCGGCCAACCAGTGCGAATCAACCAGTATGTCGTCATCAGTGTAAGCGACAATTTCACCTCGGGCCTCCATGATTCCGCGATTACGTGCCCACGATAGGCCTCTACGATCTTCGCGCACGTAGCGCACGCCTTGTAGATTCCCGTACTTTTGTTTGATTAAATCGGCCGTGGCGTCTGAGCTGGGAGCGTTATCAACCACGATGATCTCATAGCGTGGGTAGTCTACAGCCAGAAGTGAGTCCAGACAAGCTGCCACACTCCTAGGCCGGTTGCGCGTGCAAACAACCACACTCACAAACGGAGCCGTGGTCAATAAATTGTCCCGTTCCTGGACGCAGCCGGGTACGCTACTGGTGGCAATGCCTGTCGCTTCCAACTGGGTCACCGCCGGCAAACCATCCTGTTGCAAATGCTCCGTAATGTCCTGGCTCAATGCCTGCCATATCTGGCGGGCATAGTCAGCCGCATTCAAGCCAGCTTCGCTTAACTCCAGTTCCAGCATGCCCAACGGCCGCCCATGCAGGCGCACCAGTGACATGGCTCGTCGATATATCCGGCCCGTTTGTTCATTAGCAGCCGATACAGCCGGTAGTGGTCGGCTTATTTCTACTTCCAAGAGTTGCGCCGGCTGGAAGTTGGATGGCTTCGGCTTGGGCCGAGCCGCCTTCTTGACTGAATGATACAAGGTCAGCAGATCAGCCGTACAATCCTCCCAGGTCGGTAACGTCAGATCAGCCGGGTTGTGTCGCTGGTACAGATGGTCCACTATGGCACCTGCCAGGGTTTCAGGTGTGGAATTCAGGGAAACTCCGTGGACCAGTCCCTGCTGGACGAGGTCACTGAGAGCTGAGGTATTAGCAACAAGTATAGAGCACCCCAAGGCTAAGGCCTCCATCACCACCAACCCCTGCGATTCATACTCACTAAGGAGGGTCACTAACGCTGCACTCGATAGCAGCCGGTTCATTCCCTCGCGGTCACCGGCCGGAATGGCGCCAATCTCTACGCGGTCCGCCACCCCAAGTTGCTCTGCTATGCGGCGTAGTTGTTTCTCGAATGGTCCAGATCCGATAATCCGGAGGCGTGCTTCAGGGCACTGCGCCAACACTCTGGGCAGTGCAGCGATAACGCGGTGATGTCCCTTGTAACGCTCCAGCCGGCCTGCCGATATGATTAACGTACCGTCGGTTTGCGCCGGAGCCGTCACTTTGGGTAGCTCAGACCCATTAGGGATTACCAAAAATTTTTCTGCTGGGAAGCGCAACCGTTTGCGAAAGAGATTTGCTTCGAAGTTAGACACGGCCACCAGTCGCTCTGCTCGGGCAAGCAGCGGACGGAGCATCAGGGACTGAATGCCTCGCAGTGCATTACGGAACTGAGATGTATGGCCACCGCTATGGAAAGTGACCACGTAGGGGGTCTTCGAACGCCAGGCTGCGAGCATCGCCAAGGGCGCAACCAGTGTGTGATAACCCTGGCAGTGGATGATATCCCATCTGCCTTGAGTGATTGTACGATAGATCCCAGGGGCGAAATAGTAGTCGCCTTTGCTTGGCCAGGCCCGAACTCGTATTATCTTGATACCCTCTGACTCCTCAAAGGTCGGCAGTTGGCTACTGGGATCGGTAGTCAAAACGGTTACGTCGTTCCCGCTAGCCGCCAATCTGCGCGCCACTTCATAGTTGTGCGTCTCCGTACCGCCAACAAAGGGAAGATAACGCGCAGTCACCAGAAGCACTCGGAGCGGGTCGGCTCGTGCCGCCGAAGTTCCTGTCGAGAATGACGTCTGGAACTCGGTAAAGTTCTCCCCTGAGTATGTTGATTTAGCCTTTTGAATAATCATAGTCCCGAAACTTCCTGAGCAAGATCAGCCACGTTACCTGCCTTTTCCTCTTTACGAACTGCGAACCGCCCGAGAGCTAAGCCTTTCAAATAACCCGCCGTTGTAAACGCCAGACCGGCTATGATGGCTCCCGCCTGCGCCAGTCCGACTGGATTGTAGCGGAGGAAAGCATCTGCCATGCCTTGTACAATCCCTTGTGGCAGGGTCCGCAATGTGTAACTCCGCTCGGTAGCCAAGCCATCTCTAGCGCCTACAAGGTGCGACACTTGCGCCTTCGAGAGGCCTTCAGCATAGCACCTCTCTCGAAAATAGCGCCAGCGCGCGCGACTCGCCGGCACGCAGTGGTATACCCGAGCACGTGGCTCATAGAGCAGCACGCTTTGTGGCCAACGCTGGTGCACACGAATGCACAACTCTGTCTCTTCACAGCCAACCGGGCGTGTGCCTATGCGCCCGATCCCGCTTCGAAAACCACCAATGGCCTCGAAGACCTCGCGTCGAAAGGACATATTGCAGCCAATCAAATTTCGCACCGTTGCAAGCGTCTGGGGCATCCCTCGATAAGTGCAGCCCACTACCCAATTGAACTCCTCTGGAAACCAGCCGGGCCGACCGTCCAGCCACATAGGTTCAATAGCCCCGCCGACACCTAACACAAGTGGGTCTTCGTAACTTGCGCTCAGTTCCACTACCCAGTCTGGCGCAGCCACCGCATCCTCATCGAGAAACGCAATCACCGCTCCCTGTGCCATCGCTATCCCACTGTTGCGCGCTCCAGACAGCCCACGTGGTTGGTGGTTTTCCACCACGACCACACCAGGTATGTGTACCCGTACGCGTTCCAATAGGGGCGGGTTGTGATCAATGACGACAATGACCTCTCTTGGCGGAACGCTCTGATGCTGAACCGACTCCACGGATGCGGCCAGAGCGTCCCACCTGGCCTCGGTATACGCACAGATAACTACGGAAACATCCAACGAAGTAGGCATCATTGTGGCCTCTGATTGACTGCTGGCTCGGGCCTCGTGGTGGTCAGTCCTTCTACATTGATCGCATTGGGCAAATCACTAGCTGCTCTGCGGGTATGCGCAAGGTCGTCACCTTTGGTCATCCCTTGGAATACAAGTCCCCTGTGACGTCTGAGCCTTTCCTTAAAAATTGTCTTGAGCACCCGCCATCCATCGGGGATTGTCCTCAAGTGGCTCGTCCCGTGTATTCTTCTGCCCTCAAAGCTTGGCACCTCTGCGACCTTGAGCCGGGCCCGCAGCGCCTGTACATTCATCATCGTCTCGATTTCGAATCCGTCAGCATCTAAATTGAGGTGCGGTAATACCCGCTTCCAGAAGGCGTTGTAGCCGTAGCACAGGTCCGAGTAGCGACCGCCGAAGCACAGTCGCACAAGCACCATCAAACCCCAGTTCCCCAAGCGGCGGTACCACTGCATATCAGCCGTGCCTCCGCCCTGCAGAAACCGCGAACCCTTGACAAAGTCGGCGCCGGCAAGCAAGGCCCCAATGAAGGCGGGAATCTCTGCCGGGTCAGTAGAACCGTCGGCATCGAGCATAACGATAATGTCTCCGGTCGCAGCCGCGAAACCACTCCGTAAGGCAGCCCCTTTGCCACGCCCCTCCTGCGCCACAACCCGGATATCCGGGCGCAACCTGCGTGCAACTTCCACAGTTCCATCGCTCGAATGACCGTCCACCAGTAACACTTCATGAATCCATTTCGGGATCCGGGGCAACACATGAGCCAGATTCTTTTCCTCGTTGAGGGCTGGAATCACGACGCTTACAATGTACTGATTACGCGTAGGTAAGAAACTTGCAGAGGAATCCGCCCGACTCTGTGCGCCCCAATCCGCCAGCCTGGGTAGTTCCATTGATAGTGCCATAATTATCTTTCTCCTAGCAGATATCGCCTAAACATCTAACCGTGACATCCATATTTATTTAACAAGCTTTAGATGAATATCACCCAAATAGTCGATTACTCAGCGCAGTTTTTTGCGCGAGATGCGCAGTTATGAGTATTGCCACTGCTACGCCCGGCCTCGATGAAGCTGGACACAGCCCTAAATGCGGATTGGATTGCGAGCTATTGTTCTATTACTGAAACATCGCTCATTACGAGCAACACATCACGGCGAATACGCCAGTTGCGGCCGATGCGGAAGGCTGGCAAGATTCCCTGCTGGCACCAGCGCCAGACTGTCACTCGACTGACTCGTAGATAAGCGGCGACTTCCTGCACTGTCAGAAGCTCATTTGCCAGAGTATCTGTCGGATTAGCAAATACAGTCACAGTCTGACCCTGTTCTGTTTCTCAAGCGCACAATTAAGGAGATTTCGATTGATTAGCAGCCTACCGTAACAGAGACTATTTTAACCTTTTTGATCCACAATGTACACTATCTATATACTTATTCTGGATAACACGAATGGCTGACCGGTGCCTCAGCCGTTTGTCATAGATGATCTATATCGAAAGTTATAGGCTGATGTGGGCAATTTTTTCAATAAATTAATAGGGCGCGATAACCGCGCCCTATTAATTTAAAATAGGCTGTAGGACAAGTTGCCGACTCATCCTACAACAAAATTCTCATCTTCGGGGGCTCTGCAAGGATCAACTTTGGCTCAAAGTAACTAACCTCATTTGCAGAGCCATCATTGCTGCCTGCGTACGGCTGGATGCCCCCAGTTTATTCAAAATGTTGCTCACGTGCACTTTGACCGTCCCTTCGCTCAGCCCCAGTGATCGGGCAATTTCCTTGTTGCTCAGACCTTGGACCACCAGGCGCAAAACGTCCAGCTCACGCTCGGTCAGATCTTCAGCCGGCGACGGCTCGGCAGGCGCCCCCAATCTTTTCACCAGGTGCTGAAGAATATCTTGGTTCAGGTGAGGTTCCCCTCGATAGGCGGCCTTTATTGCCGCTACCAACGTGTCTTCCTGGGCATCTTTCAACAGATACCCAATGGCTCCCGCTTGCAGCGCCGCCACCACGTTGTCCTCCTCGCCGAAACTGGTGAGGATGATGACTTCCGTTCCGGGACAATGTCGTCTGATCTCTTGGGTAGCCGCAATGCCATCTACCTGGGGCATCACCACGTCCATCAACACCACATCTGGGACTAGCTCTTTGGCCTTGACTATTGCATCCCGACCATTGGTCGCTTCCCCCACCAACTCGATACTGGGTTCGGCGGCAAGGAACATTTGCAGTCCTTTGCGGACCACCGCGTGGTCGTCTACAATCAACACTCGGATCGATTCTGCATTGGGTTCCATATTACCATCAACAATTTCTATATGCGCCGCCTATCATTTGAAATTGTCCTTTCTCATCTATCTATCACGAACAGCGGCGATATCGGGCAAAGGTGATTGACAAACGCCAGCAAAGCAGGTTGCAATACCTACCAAACGCTGGCGTTGTTAAACTTCAAGTGCCACAAACAACTCAACTACAATACTAAGAATATCACACAAGCGCCTCGAATGTCAACGATTCATTAGAAAACTCATATAAACCTCTACAAAACTATACTGTGATACGTTGGCTCTCTGCGCTAGGGTATTGTGACCGTCAGACGCACACCCTCATTAGGTGCAGACACCACAGACAAAGAAGCGCCGCTTAAAGCAGTCCGTTCCATCATACTGGTCAGCCCCATCGTTGCCTGGCCAGCGGGGACCTCTGGATCGAAGCCATGCCCATCATCTTCTACACACAGCGTCACCTGAGAATCCCGAGTGGTGAGGCTGATTTTGACCGATTGCGCAGAAGCATGTTTAACCACATTGTGCATTGCTTCTCGCGCTATCAAATAGAGAGCCTCCTTCTGTTCCCGCGACAGTGATGGCTCCTTATCCGCCTCAAATTCCACAGACAGGCCATAGTGCTGGCGTAACACGGTGGCCTGATCACTCAGTGCATTGACGAGACCACGTTCTGTCAGATAGGCCGGCCTCAAGTCCGAAATGAAACCGCGCATCTCGGCCATAGCCCCCTGGGCCAATTCGATGACGTATTTCATTGGCGCACGTGCCTCCCCTGATGTCTGGTCCGGCGCTAGCAGGGCAGTTCGGGCCGCCAGGGTAATGCTGTAAAGTGATTGAATCACCGAGTCGTGTATATCGCGTGCCAGCCGATGGCGCTCTCTCAGCGCCGCCAGCTCACGCTCGTGGGCGAGTATCTGGGCATTGTGGATTGCGAGCGCCGCCTGGTCTGCAAAGAGCCCCATCAGCCGTACATCGTCAGGTGTAAACACATCATCACGCTTGTTCCAGACCGCCAGCGTACCCAGCGCTTTTCCCCTGACAAATAGCGGGGCCTGTAGGAGGGAGTAGAGATTGGCCGGCTTTATCCCTTCCCGAAGGGCAACCGTACGCGGATCAGTCGAGGCCTCATTGCTCACCTGCGTATGACCGGTAGCCACCGCTATACCCGCCAGCGATCCTTCTACAGGAAACCGGATGCCAGCGACTGGAGAGGGGGAATTGCTAGAGATGCGCTGCTCAAGAAAGTTCCTATCGTCGCTGAACAAGAAAACAGCCGCCCCCTCAGCGTTGGCCAGGTATTGAGCCTGGACCATGATGAACTCTAGCAGTATAGGTAGGCTCACCTCCGTCACCAGGGCGCGCGTCACCGCCAGAACACTCTGCCGCTCGGCCAGGCGCGTCTCCGCTTCCCTTAAGAGCCGTGCACTCTGGATGGCGCCAGCGATTTGGTTGGCGAAAGCGGTTATCAGCATCAGCCCTTGTTCCCCTATGTCTGGCAAGGCCATCAGTAACAGCCCAATCACCTCATCTTTGGCGATAAGTGGGGCAACCATGCCCGGCGTTGCATCCTCCGCTCTCCATTCGGGCAGTACTTCGTTCACCACGCTGGTCAATTGGGGAACAGTCTGAGGCTCTCGATTCTGGATGACATTGTGGCATATGCTGCCGGGCACCACGCGGATCGCCGGATGAGGGGCCATACCGTTGCCTTGACTATGTCTCTGACCTGGTGCGATGAGAGATGGGGAGACATAGACCACATCAAGGAATTGTTTGTCCGGTTCCAGGAGCAGAACCGCACTATAACCGCCCAGCTCTTCCAATCTTTTGCCCACCACATCGAGAAGCTGAGACAGGTCCATAAGTCCCTGAGCCTTCGAACTGATTTGATTTAAGGTCTGGACAAGCTCAAGAAGTCGACTGAGAGTGGATGCACGATCCACCGCCTGCTGGTACAATTGGGCATTGTACAATGCCACGGCAGCCTGGTCGGCAATGGCCGATATTAGCACCAGGTCGTCTTCCTCAAACTGTCCAGACTTGAAACGGTTATCCAGATAGAGGACTCCGATCTTTTGCTCTTGTAGATGAAGCGGCACGCATAAGATGGAGCGTAGCGTGTAATTTATCACACTGTCCGCCTGCGCCAGTTCGGGATCCTCCAGGGCATTGGCAGTGAGCACTGGCTCTCCTTTAGACCAAACACGCTCGACAACTGTCTGGCTAGGCTGGAAAGAATCGCACCTCCGATCAGAGGACTCGAGGTAACGACACAAGCACGTTTCGAGTTCACCTGTGGCCGCATTTGTCAGCAACAGGCAAACTCGCTCAGCCCCGATTGCACGAATGGCTTCATCCAGGATGTTCGCTAAAACATCTTCCAGGTCAAGTTTAGAGTTTAGCCTACGGCCAATCTCCCGCAGCGTGTGCAAATGAGCAATATGCCTCTTCAGATCGAGGTCAGACCGAGACGGCACTTCGTCCTTCCGCGCCGGATAATCCAATCGGGATGCACCCGAATCGACATTCATTTTGCTTGCCTCCCAGTCGAGCCCAATATGCTCAGTATAATATTTAATTTCAGATAAGGAACCTGCCTTTTTGGTCCCATTCAGTAATTGAAGCGGTTCCCGTTGCCAAAAAGGATGGCTTCACCTTCTCAAGTAAGCGGCTGTTAAACGTTCTTCAGAGTGAGATGGCGCTGGAAGAGGTAGTAGGGGATAAGAAGAGAGGTAGTCCAGCAGACGGAAGGACGAAATCACTCCTGATCGTAAACAAATAGAATAGGAAGAGCATTGGAATTAAATTAGAAATTCCTTTGATACGGTTTTCATATTCAGATAGTACTCGACGACTTTCTCAAGCTTGACATTCCATTTATAGTTTGCTATCTTGATGGTACCATCCCCCTCTGCACGGGGATACAATTGATAACGCTGAGCGAGGTGAACAGAAAGTGATGCAACGGCTAGAAGCCTTTGAGAAAGTGCAGCGGCTGATTGTGGTCGCTGCTCACCCAGACGATTTAGAGACTATCTGTGGCGGGACGGTCTCGCTGCTGGCTCGACAAGGTGTGAAAGTCTACTCCGTCAACTGCACCCTGGGGGACATCGGCAGCCAGGATGGGAACGTCACCCGGCCGGCACTGGCTGTCACGCGCCTGGACGAAACCGAGGAAGCAGCGCGCATCCTGGTCATCAAGCAGACATTCAATCTGGGCTATCCGGATGGAGAGCTGATGGCCAGCTTGGAGCTGCGGGCACAGATCGCCCGTCTCTACCGCCATACCGGGGCGGACACCCTATGGACCTTTGATCCCTTCTGGGCCGGCCAGATTCATCCTGATCACCGGGCAGCCGGTCAGGCGGCGCTGGATGCCTATATGCCCTCCAAGATGCCCCTCTACCGGCCGGAGCAACTCAACGAGCCAGGAGCCTGCCTGGCATGTCTGGAGAGAGTCTTTCTCTTTTCGACCACGCGTGACCCTGACATTTTTGTGGACGTTACCGACGTATACCAGGCCAAGCTAGCGGCTTGCATTGCGCATCGTAGCCAGTTCCCGGAAGGAGAAGAGAGCCTGGAATGGATGAAAGAACTGGATCAGAGGCATGGCCAGATGATTGACGTGCCTTATGCCGAGGCATTCAAACATATCGATGTCTGGTAGGCTGGCGAAAAGTAGAGTGGAGCCAATGACCAGGCGGACCCAGGGTACTCGCCCATGCTGGGTATCGCCGTTTGCGATCCAGTCATGGATGACCATCTCCGGCATATCATACTCTTGCGCGCAAACAAAAGCCTCGCGCACATCTTGGCGTGAGACTTTGCTTGCCGGTGGCCGAGATCAACCAGCTTTTACGTTCACTTCCTGTCGATAGCAACAACATTAAAAAGAGGCGACGGCGGGATTCGAACCCGCGATGGGGGTTTTGCAGACCCTTGCCTTAACCACTTGGCTACGTCGCCTGAAAAAGATGGTCCCCTCTTAGGGACTCTCTTCAATTCCACTACTATTTTACCACACCTTTTGATCGCGTCAAGTCTCTCTTAGATAAAACTGAGCAGGAGCGAAATGCCCCTGCCCAGATACAAGTGTGATACAGTTGACAAGCTGCCGTAGCTCATTTCAGCGATTCGGCAATACGGATC